>NZ_JBFBBD010000026.1:0-86016 GCF_040689515.1 Streptomyces sp. NPDC051173 | reverse complement strand
CTCCCAGCGGTAGCTGGGGGAGCTCCCGCCGCAGGCGGCAACGGACCTGCACGTCGGGGTCTGGGGCAGCGCCCCAGTTTCGGGAAGGGGCGGGGCTGGGGAACAAGCGCCGCAGGCGCCAACGGACCCGCAGACGAGGGGGCTGGGGCACGCGCCCCCACGCGGCGGAGCCGCACATCAGATACAGCCGGGAAGGGGCGGGGCTGGGGAACAAAGCCCGCCGCAGGCGCGAAGCGGCCCGCCCCCTACCCGCCCAGAGAACCCAGATCCGCCGAAGACCACCGCTCGCCCACACCCTCGAACCGAACCCCCCGCACATCGTCCGCCCCCTCGGAGAGATCCGCCTCCGCCCCCACAGCCCGTTCGATCACCACGTGCAGGCGGTCGTCGGAGAGTTCCTCCACCTTGCCGTCGCCCCACTCCACGACGATGACCGAATCCGGCAGGGAGACGTCCAGGTCGAGGTCCTCCATCTCGTCCAGGCCGCCGTTCAGCCGGTAGGCGTCGACGTGGACGAGGGCGGGGCCGGAGCCGAGCGGCGGGTGGACTCGGGCGATCACGAAGGTGGGGGACGTGACCGCGCCCCGGACGTCCAGGCCCTCGCCCAGCCCGCGGGTCAGCGTCGTCTTGCCCGCGCCCAGCTCACCGGTGAGCAGGACCAGATCGCCGGGCCGCAGCAGCGCGGCCAGCCTGCGGCCCAAGTCCCGCATGTCCTCTGCGGACTTGACGGTGAGGTGGGCGATGTTGGCGGTGGAGGTGTCATGCGGGGCGTTCATACCCGTCGATGGTACGGGGCCCGTCGCCGTACGCCGTTTCATTCCGACAAGCCGTCGGCAAGATGTTGCGCGGGCGGTCTCCGGCATGGTCACATGGAAGGCAGAGACACGGTTAGGTCTACCTAACCTTGCCCAGCTGCCCCAGGAGGCACTCATGACGGCCCGAGAACCAGCCGCCGAGCCTGCGCCTGCTGCCGACCGCGGTGACGAGCGGTCCGATGAGAGGTCCGATGAGCGGCCCCTGTCGATGCGGGATCTCCTGGCGGCGTGCGCGGCGGCGGACGCGGTGTCCACGCCCCCGCGGGCACCCGGGCCCGAAGCGGAAGCCGAACGCGAACCTGAAGCTGAAGGGGAACCTGAAGCTGAAGGGGAACGCAACCGCCCGGCGGCGTGAAAGAACGTGAAAGAAAGCGGCCAGGACCGGGCCGGGAAAAAGAACCGGGAAAAAGAAGCCGGGAAAAACAAACCCGTCAGGGTGAACGCCGCGCGTGCCCCCGACGACCGGTGACGTCCCCTTACGGGACCACCACCACGCTCGCCCCGCGCACCGCGAACTCCCACATGGCCCGCCCGTCCGCAGGCTGCTCCCGGATGCCGCCGGTCTTCTGCGTGGCGGACGGCTTCGGCGACGACCCGTCGACCGCCGCGCTGAAGCCGAAGACGACACCGGCCGCGTCCTGGTGGAAGCGCACGATGTGCTCGATCGGAACACCGTCCGAGCCGTTGCCGGTGGGCGTCCTCGAGGTCACCTTGTAGGACCCCGGCGGCGGGTTCACCGCGCTGGGCGCGACCTCGAACGACCGGGTCGGCTGCCCGTTCGCGCCGACCAGCCACACCCGCTTGGCCCCGAGCGCGTACACGACCCGCTTCCCGGTGCCGGAGCTCGCCGGGACGGTCGTGGCGGGGTCCTGCGCGGGCTTGTCCTTGCCGCCGGCGTCCTGGCCGGTGGATGCCTTGCCGGAGCCGGACGGGGAGGCGGAAGCGGCCGCGTGCGGGCGTCCGGGCGCGGCGTCCGCCTGATAGGCGAGGAACCCGACCCCGGCCAGGGCCACCACGGTGAGCGCGGTCACCATCGCTCCCGAGCTGCTGCGTGCCACGCTGCGTACCCTTTCGTCCTGCGTACGGCTATGCGGCTGACCGTAGCACCCGCGTACGCCCCCGCCGCGCCCTCGGCGAGAGCGGGCGCGGGCACCGTCCGCCCCATGGCGCGCCGTAGGCTGTCAGTGTGCTGCTGCTCGCTCTTGATACCGCAACCCCCGCCGTCACCGCCGCCCTCCACGACGGCGACAAAGTCATCGCCGAATCCCGTCAGGTGGACGCTCGCAGGCACGGTGAGCTGCTGCTTCCCGCCGTCGACCGGGTGCTCGGCGAGGCGGGTCGCACGCTGGCGGACGTGACCGGCATCGTCGTCGGCGTCGGCCCCGGCCCGTACACCGGCCTGCGCGTCGGCATCGTGACCGCCGCGACCTTCGCCGCCGCGCTCTCCGTGCCCGTCCACGGGCTGTGCTCGCTCGACGGGATCGCGTACGCGGCGGGGCAGCAGGGGCTGGAGGGCGAGTTCGTCGTGGCGACGGACGCCCGCCGCAAGGAGGTCTACTGGGCGCGGTACAGCGACGCGCGTACCCGCGTCACCGAGCCCGCCGTGGACCGCCCCGCCGACCTCACCGAGCCGCTCGCCGGGCTGACCGTCGTCGGCGCGGGCGGGCTGCTCTACCCGGACGCGTTCACGGACGTCCGCACCGACATGCCGGAGCACCAGTCGGCGGGCGCCCTGGCGTCGCTGGCGGCGGAGAAGCTGCGGACGGGCGGGGAGTTCCTGCCGGACCAGCCGCTGTATCTGCGCCGTCCGGACGCGCAGGTGCCCGCGAACTACAAGGTGGTCACACCGAAGTGACCGAGACAGTGCGTATCCGCGAGATGCGCTGGTGGGACATCGGGCCGGTGCTGGAGCTGGAGCGCGTGCTCTTCCCGGACGACGCCTGGTCCAAGGGCCTGTTCTGGTCCGAGCTGGCCCACGCACGCGGCGCGGGCGCCAACCGCCGCTATGTGGTCGCCGAGGACGCCAAGGGCAGTGTCGTCGGCTACGCCGGCCTCGCCGCGATCGACGGTACCGGCGACGTACAGACCATCGCCGTCGCCTACGAGCACTGGAGCACCGGCCTCGGCGCCCGGCTGCTCGCCGAGCTGCTCACCACCGCGACCGCCTTCGAGTGCCGTGAGGTGCTCCTGGAGGTGCGCGTCGACAACACCCGCGCCCAGCGGCTCTACGAGCGCTTCGGCTTCGAGCCGGTCGGCGTCCGCCGTGGCTACTACCAGCCCGGCAACGTCGACGCGCTCGTGATGCGCCTTTCCGATCCGAACTCCGCAGTGCAAGGAATGACCCATGGCTCCCAGAGCTGACGAACCCCTCGTCCTCGGCATCGAGACCTCCTGCGACGAGACGGGCGTCGGCATCGTCCGGGGCCACACGCTGCTCGCGGACGCCGTCGCCTCCAGCGTCGACGAGCACGCCCGCTTCGGCGGCGTGGTGCCCGAGGTCGCGAGCCGCGCCCACCTGGAGGCGATGGTCCCGACGATCGAGCGGGCGCTCAAGGAGGCGGGGGTCAGCGCCAAGGACCTGGACGGCATCGCCGTCACCGCGGGCCCCGGCCTCGCGGGCGCGCTGCTGGTCGGGGTGTCGGCCGCGAAGGCGTACGCGTACGCCCTCGGCAAGCCTCTTTACGGCGTGAACCACCTGGCCTCGCACATCTGCGTGGACCAGCTCGAACACGGCGCGCTGCCCGAGCCGACGATGGCCCTGCTGGTCTCCGGCGGTCACTCCTCGCTGCTCCTCGCGCCGGACATCACCTCCGACGTCCGCCCGCTGGGCTCGACGATCGACGACGCGGCGGGCGAGGCGTTCGACAAGGTCGCCCGCGTGCTGAACCTCGGCTTCCCCGGCGGCCCGGTCATCGACCGGTACGCGCGCGAGGGCGACCCGGACGCCATCCGCTTCCCGCGCGGCCTGACGGGTTCGCGCGACCCGATCTACGACTTCTCGTTCTCCGGCCTGAAGACCGCCGTGGCCCGCTGGATAGAGGCCAGGCGCGCGGCGGGCGAGGAGGTGCCGGTCGCGGACGTGGCGGCGTCCTTCCAGGAGGCGGTCGTGGACGTCCTGACCCGCAAGGCCGTGCGGGCCTGCAAGGACAACGGCGTCGACCACCTCATGATCGGCGGCGGTGTCGCCGCGAACACGCGGCTGCGCGCCATGGCCGCCCGCCGCTGCGAGGACGCCGGCATCACGCTGCGCGTGCCGCGCCCGAAGCTGTGCACGGACAACGGCGCGATGGTCGCGGCGCTGGGCTCGGAGATGGTGGCTCGGGGGCGGTCCGCGTCCGCGTGGGACCTCTCGGCGGACTCCTCGCTGCCGGTGACGGAGACGCACGTACCGGCGCCGGAGGGCGCCCATGGGCACGGGCACTCCCACGGGCACTCCCACACCCATGATCACGACCATGTGCACGAGCTGAGCAAGAAGAACCTGTACGAGTCGTGAGCTCCGTGAGCCGGTAGCAGGTTATCCACAGCCCGTTGTCCACAGCCCTGCCCAGGCCTCCGGGGGAACACCTATTCTGGAGGCCGGGCTCGGCGGACGGGGAGGAGCCGGACATGGATTGGCTCTGGTGGGTACTGATCTTTTTCGGCGTCGGAGGCTTCACCAAGGCGGCCGACATGGGCCGCACGGCCCTGCGCACGCGCCATGAGCGCAAGCTGGAGCTCATGGAGACCGAGCGCAGGCAGCACGAGGCACTCGAATCCGCCTCCAGGCCCCCTGAGCCGGTCTGCGGCTGCACCCACCACCTGGCCAAGCACGACAAGAACGGCCGCTGCCACGAGTCGGTGGAGGTCCCGGTCGCCTGGGACGCGGAGAAGAACCCGACGAGTTATGAGCGGGGCCAGTGCAACTGCCAGCAGTACATAGGCCCGCAGCCGCTGACGACGTTCTACGCGGAGGATCTGACGGATCTGGCGTGAGCGGCCCGACGGGGTCGTTCAGAGGTACTTGAAGGGTGGGGTGATCTGGACGACCGCCACCAGTCTGAGGCGGGGTGCTGGGAGTACGTGCACCCAACCGTGGTCGGTGAGAGGCAAGCGGCGTACGCCACCGGGAGTGCCCTGATGCCGCCCTTCCCCGATGTCTGTGATGTCGAATCCCAACTCGCCGAGTGTGACCAGGTCTTCGGCGATCTTTTCGACCTCGGCGATGACGATCTTGGGTAATCCTGTGGTGACGTACTCGCGGCTCGGATCGTACTGCCACTGCTCATCGCTCACGGTGCGGCCGCTCCGTGATGAGGCCAGCCTCGACGGACGCCTGGTCCAGCATGCGCGCGACCTCGGAAGCAGTCGCACGGGCTTCATCAAGCGACTCGGTCACGGCGGCGATGGCTTCGAGCTCGCGCAGCCTGGCCGCCCGGTGAGGGTGCCGCTCGATGGCGATGTATACCGCCCACTGGCCGACGAGCCGGCGCATCGGCCCCGCATTGCCCGTGCTGCGTGCTTCTCGCAGCGCTTCGACACGCTCGGCGTCGAAGGTCGTCAGCGAAGAGGGCATGACCTTGGCAATGGCTGCCCGTAGGTCTTCCGGGGTGTTGGCAGGCTGAGGGATCAGCGGCGTGTCAGGCTCATCCGTCGCGGCTGTGCTCATGTGGCTGCACCCTCCCGGTCGACACGTGGTGGTGGGTCGTCTCAAGTCTAGGTGTCCTACGGTGTGGATGTTGCTGATCACCGGTCCTCCGAACGGCTCGGAGAGACGGGGCTGATCTCTGAGACCGCCGCGTGGGCCTTCTCCGGGGTGGTCGCCCGGGCGACCGCGGCGCGGAGGTCCTCGGGGGTGGGGCCGTCCGCCGGGCCGGTGGTCATACGATCCTCCGGCGGTTGTTGATCTCCGACACCTGCACGCGCAGGTAGGCGCGGAGCGTCGTGGTCTGAGCGGAGGCAGCGGGGCAGCTCCACTCCCGGCCCCCTCCGGGCTGGCGTAGCCGCACGAAGGTGAAGTCACGTGTGTGGCCGATGACTTGGCTGACCGTTCCGGTCCTGCTGTCGATGACGTATGCCCCGCACGGCGGAATTTCCTTGTTCACGCTACCTAGGGTTACGGGGCGTGGCTAGCCTCGTAAGTGACGATTACGGGACGTGCGTCGCGCGTACCGTTCAGGCACTGGGAAGGGCGGGCGCGTTGACGAGTGTGAGTTCTCTGCCGCCGATCAACTGGCGTTATTGCGGAAACCAGATGAAGCTCTGGCGGACTCTGGCGGGGGTGTCCCGGGAGGACTTGGCCAGGGAGGCCAACTACGGCGCCGAGACCATCAAGTCGATGGAGCAGGGGAGGCGCCGGCCCACGCTGCGCCTGCTCCAGGTGGCCGATGAAATGTGCGGAGCGAACGGCTTGCTGCTGGCGTCGCACGCCTATCTGGGCCCGGAGAAGTCCGACAGGTTGACGCACGACTTCATGCTGTACGAGGCCGAGGCGATCGCCATCAGCTCCTTTCAGCCGCAACTCATCCCCGGACTCCTTCAGACCGAGGAGACGGCGCGGGCACTGCTCGAAAGCGCCTGGCCGCCTGTGGACGACAAGACGGTCGAGGACCGAGTGGTGGCTCGGTTGGCCCGCCAGAAGCTGCTGGAGAAGCAGGGCACTTCCTTCGAGTTCGTCATCGGTGAGGTGGCTGTGCGCTACCCCGTCGGCAGCATGGATGCGCACAAGCGCCAGCTTCGGCGCCTCCTGGATGTGGGGGAGCAGCGCAACGTGACCGTGCAGATCCTGCCCGCCGGTGGTGCTCACGTCGGGCTCAACGGGCCGCTTGTCTTGCTGGAGACGGCCGAGCATGATCGACTCGGCTTCGAGGAAGGCCAGACGGTGGCCTTGCTGTATGCGGAAGCCGAAAAAATCAATATCGCCGTCAAGCGCCATGCGTTCATCGGTCGGTTGGTACTCAGCCCAGAGGAATCCGCTTGCTGCATCAGGAAGTTGATGGAGGAGCTATGAGTGATGCGATGCTGTGGCTGAAGTCCAGCTACAGCGACCATGAAAGCGAATGCGTAGAGGTCGCGGCTTGCCCGCGCACCGTCCACGTCCGGGACTCGAAGCGAATACCCGGACCCCACTTGGTGGTCACCGCTCCCGCCTGGGCGGATTTCGTCGCGTACGCATCCGCTGACGCACGCGAGGCGGGCAGGAGGAAGCTGTGAAGAGCGAGCCGACCTGGTGCAAGTCCAGCTACAGCGACACGGAAGGCGAATGCGTAGAGGTCGCGGCTCGCCCGCACGTCGTCCATGTCCGGGACTCGAAGCGAATACCCGGGCCGCAGCTGACCTTTCCCGCCTCCTCCTGGGCGGAGTTCACCGCCTACGCCGTGGCCGACGCTTGAGCTCCGGGGTCCGGGGGTCGAACCCCGAGCTCTTTCTCTGAGGAATGGACGGTGGGTACAACCCGCCCACCCACCCTCTCTCCCAATCCCCGCGCGCACCACACGAGTTAACTTCCGGTGATCGGGTTGCGACGGCCCGTCGCCACGCTCTGGCGTTCGCAGCGACAAAGCGACCCCGGCAGGTGTTAGCAGCACCGACCGGGGTCTGACCTCAAGATCCCTGACTGAAGGACGATCTCATGGCTTACGCCAACTCTAACGGCGCCGCGCGCCCCACGCACGTACACCCGCAAGCCGCCCCCGGCTACGGCAAGCGGAGCGCTCCCGAACAGGAGCCCCGCCGCGCAGGCGACTTCGCACACCTGCCCGCCCGTGAGGCCCTGATCGCCGCTTTTGTCGACCGCTTGCCCGAGGGTGCGGCCATGGACGCGAAGACTCTGGCCGCGAACATCCCCGCGTACGGCCAGGCCGCGTGCCGTACGGCCATCCGCCGCCTCGCCGAGGCGGGTCACCTGCGGATGGTGAAGGAGCACCGCAAGGGTGACGGCGGCAGCATGCACTGGGTGACGCGGACGTACTTCTCGCGCACGGCGCGGGGCGACGCGTGGTGGGAGACGTTCCTGAGGGGAGACGTCGTCCCGGAGGCGCGTCACGAACCACCGGCGCGCTCGGAGGCGTACGACGCGCTCGCGTCCCTGGGCCGCACCGACCCCCGGATGACGCTGTCGGCGGCGGACTGCCGCGAGCTGGAGGAGTTGGCCACGGAGTGGCTGGCCAGAGGAGTGTCGCCGAAGGGGCTCGTACGCGAACTCACGGCGGGACTGCCCCCGGTGGTGCACTTCGCGCGCGCCATGGCCCGTACCCGCCTGGTCGACAAGATGCCACCGGAAAGGGCGGAACCGGCGCCCGCCGAGGCGGTCATGCGGCTCATGGAATGCACGGTCTGCCACACCCCGGGCCGCCCGGAAGCGCTCCCCGGCGGCGTCTGCCGCGACTGCCGGGGCGAGGGCGCGCGGGAGGACGCGTACGCCGTGCGGGCCGAGCAGATCCGCGGCTTCGCGGCGGAAATCCGGGCGGGCATCCGCAACCGTGAAAGGAGCAGTAGGTGACGTTGCTGCACGTGCCCCCTGCTGTCGGGGCACCATGGAGGGGAGGAGGCGACACCATGACCCTGACCCCCAGCACCGCTGACCGCCGACCCCAGATGAGCGTCGAAGAGTTCGAGGAACTCGCCCACTCGGCACCCGAGACCGTGTGGCTGGAATTCATCAACGGAAAGCTTGAGGTCAAGCCGGTGCCGGACGGGGATCACGGAGAGATCATCATGTGGCTTCTGGAGCAGTGCATGGTGCAGCGCGCCGGGCTGCGTCTCTATCCGGAGCAAGGTCTCAAGATCGAAAACTATCGCGCGGGGCGGGCCCGGGCGGATGGCTCCCTCGCACCCAAGGGCAACTTCGCGGGGCAGGGCGAGTGGGCCAATCCCGACGGTGTTCTGATGACTGTCGAGGTGACGTCACATGACTCGGACACTGATCGCCGTGACCGGAAGGAGAAGCGCGACGGCTACGCCGCCGTCGGCATCCCCGTCTACCTCCTCGTCGACCGCGACGAATGCATGGTGACTGTCTACAGCGAGCCCAGGAACGGGAAGTACCTGAGCCGGAAGTCGCATCCGTACGGCGAGACCGTCGTGCTCCCTGAACCGGTCGGCATCACCCTGGCGACGGAGGAGCTCAAGGACTACACCCACTAGCCGCGAAGTCCCGTTCGGCCCACGGCCCCGTGCGCGCCCCGTACCCGCGTGTCAGCGTGGTGGGACCGCACCGGCGCGCGAGGAGGTCCACCCGTGGGTGACAGCAAGCTCTGGACTGTCGAGGTCAGCATCAAGGAACACGATCACGTGGTCACCGCCGAGGCCCGCCTCACGGGCCGGGCCCCGGGCCCGATGGTCGGCGACGGCACCGCGCACTGCCACCCCGCCGACGAGAACGTCCCGGCGATCGGCGACGAACTGGCGGTATCACGCGCGCTGCACCACTTGTCCAGCCAGCTGCTGGACATCACGATCAAGGACATCCAGGCCCACACCCGCGAACGCGTGCACGGCATCAGCAACGAGTGACCTCGGCCCGGGGCGCGGACTTCAGCCTTCCAGCAGGAACGCGGTGTCCAACGCGGGGTAGGGATCCGGGAGTTGAACCTTGCCGCCGAGTTCGGTGGTCGTAGTCGTCCGGTAGTGGCTGCTAGCGGGGTTCTCCATGTCGGGCGCGGGGTCGGAGTGCACGTACACCTGGTTCGCCTGGCGGTGGACGATGACGTAGACCGGCACTCCGCCGGTGGCGTAGCTGCGGTACTTGAGGCCGGTGTCCGTCTCGTGGTTGGTGGAGGTGACTTCGCCGACGAGGGCGAGCAGGTCGATCGGGTACCAGCCCTTGTGCGCCCTGCGGTAAGCCTCATCCACCTCGGTGGGCTTGCGCCGCTTCACGTAGAAATCGGGGATGAGCAATGAGCGGGTGCGCTCGCCTTTCAAGCCGAGACGGAACCCATTGCCGTACCCCGCTTGCCGGATGCCCGCCGAGCGCAACTGGTAGTAGAGCTCTGCCGCACTGTCGTTGTGGTTGTCGTCAGGCTGCGGTGGCACGACCACCATCCCCTCGATGTACTCGGGCCGAACAGGCACATCGCATGCCTTCTCGAACGCGGTCAACAGGTCGATGGGGTCCTGCGGCTCGTTCACCTGCTCGGTGACGGGATCGGCGGTCATCGCTGTCCTCCCTTGTCGCTGTTGCCAGGCTACGCCCGGACCGGATGCCCCAGCAGCATCGTCGGGGCCCCTGCCACGCGCGTAAGTACGATCACACAGGAGTTCACCCCTTCGAGTTTCAGCTTCTTGCGCAGCTCCTCCGGCTCCACCGCCGAGCCGCGCTTCTTGATGACCGCGACGCCGATCTCCCGTTCGCGCACCAGCTTCTTGAGGTGCTTGAGGTTGAAGGGGAGCACGTCGGTGATCTCGTACGGCGTCGCGTACGGCGTCGGGCGGAGTTCGTCGCTCGTCACGTACGCGATCGTCTCGTCGATCAGGCCGCCGGCGAGGTCCTCCGCGACCTCGGCGACGAGGTGGGCGCGGATGACGGCGCCGTCCGGTTCGTAGAGGTAGCGGCCGACCGGGCGGACCGCGGGGTCGGGGAGGCCCCGGCCGGTGAGGGTCGCGCCCGAGGGGAGGAGCGTCGCGCGGCGCGTGCCGGGCGCGGTGCCGAACCACAGCACCGCTTCCTTGACGTCACCCCCGTCCGAGATCCACTCGGCCTCCGCCTCGTCGGGGATCGCCTCGTGCGGGATGCCGGGCGCGATCTTCAGCGCGGCGCGCGGGGCCGCGAGGGCGGCCCCTACCGCCCAGGACAGCGGGGGCGAGTACGCCTCCGGGTCGAAGATCCGGCCGCGTCCGCCACGGCGGGCGGGGTCGACGAAGACGGCGTCGTACGCGGCGGTGTCGATCTCCGTGACGTCCGCGCAGCGCACCTCGATGAGCCCGGCCAGGCCGAGCGCCTCCGCGTTCGCGACCGCGACCGCGCAGGTCAGCGGGTCGCGGTCGACGGCGAGGACCCGTACGCCCGCGCGGGCCAGCGCGAGCGCGTCGCCGCCGATGCCGCAGCAGAGGTCGGCCACCGAGCGGACGCCGAGCGCGGCGAGGCGGGCGGCGCGGTATTCGGCGACGGTCTTCCGCGTCGACTGCTCGACGCCGTTGGGGGTGAAGAACATGCGGTACGCGTCCTCCGCCCCGAACTTCGCCACCGCCCGCTGCCGCAGCCGCGCCTGCCCGATCGCGGCGGAGACCAGCTCGGCGGGGTGCTCACGGCGCAGCCGGGTGGCCGTCGCCAGCTCCCGCGACGGGTCGTGGTCGCGCAGCTCGGCGAGGAGCAGGCGGCCTTCCTCGGTGAGGAGGGAGGCGAAGGCTTCGGTCGGGGGGTTCGGTGCGGACACATGGTCATTCTCGCCGACGGGCGGGGCCGCCCGTAAAAGCGCGGGCCCCGGTCGCCTCACCCGAACGAGTGAACAAGAATTGGAGGGGTGAGTCCTTCCATATCCGGCCCCCGGGCCGCCGCCATCGCCCTGCTGCTCGCCGGACTCGTCTCCGGGTGCTCCGGATCGTCCTCCGGGCCGGAGAAGACCGCGCCGTCGGCCACCGGCCGTACGGAAGCGCCCTCGGCCTCGCCCTCCGCCGACACCGGCGCGTACCGCCGCTGGGGGCTCGACGCGCCCCTCGCCGCGCCGCCCGCCGCGCCTGCGGTGAAGGTGACGGACGGCATGAAGCCGGGGGAGGAGCCCAAGATCGTGCGGCGGGTGGACACCAAGGACAAGGTCGTCTTCCTGACCTTCGACGACGGGGCGGAGAAGGACCCCGAGTTCGTGAAGATGACGAAGGACCTCAAGCTGCCCTACACGATGTTCCTGACGGACGACATCGCCCGCGCGGGCCGTGGCTACGGCTACTTCGAGCAGCTCAAGGACGGTGGCAACACCATCCAGAACCACACCATCTCGCACCCCAACCTGCGCACCCTCTCGCCCGACGCCCAGCGCCACGAGATATGCGGGCAGCAGGACCGGCTGGAGAAGCGGTTCGGGGCCAAGCCGCCGCTGTTCCGCCCGCCGTACGGCAATTACAACGACGCGACACTCACGGCGGCCGGGAGCTGCGGGGTGAAGGCGGTCGTGCTGTGGGAGGCGACGATGCAGATCAACGACATGCGGTACGCCGAGGGCGACAAGCTGCGGCCCGGCGACATTGTGCTCGCGCACTTCCGTGGGCCGCAGGAGCTCAAGGGCACGTCGATGACGAAGATGGTGACGAACATGCTGCGCAGCGTTCAGAAACAGGGCTATACGGTGGCTCGCTTGGACGACTACGTCTGAGGGGGCGCCTGCGGCGGGCTTGTTCTCCAGCCCCGCCCCTCCCCGAACTGGGGCACGCGCCCCAGACCCCCGGCTGCGGGTCCGTCGGCGCCTGCGGCGCTTTGTTCCCCTACCCCGCCCCTTCCCGAAACTGGGGCACGCGCCCCAGACCCCGAGCCGCGGGCCCGTCCGGGTAGCGCCCGCCGGGGTGGGGCGGGAGCCCGGTTCGCGGCTGCGGGTTGTCTGTGGCCGGTCGCGCAGTTCCCCGCGCCCCTGACGGGGCGCGACACCGTCGCCCCGATCGGGCAGGCGGAGGGGACAGGGGGGCGCCCACTTTCTCTCAGCCCGTCCGGCGCTTGAGGACGCCCGCCGCGCAGCGGTGGTGCGGACGACGATTACCCGCGGACGTACACGGGAAGATCCACCCCCGTCACGGCGCGCGCCGCACGGCGAATTGGCACTCCGCTTGACCGAGTGCTAACCGCGTCATAGTCTCGCTTCCGTTGGCACTCTCCACCCGGGAGTGCCAAACGCAGCGACGGGCAGATCCGGCACCCGCGACGACGGATCCGACCTGGTCGCCACCTCAGACAGTTAACCCCGTGAGATCTCCGAAGGGGGAGGTCGGATCGTGACGACCGCCAGCTCCAAGGTTGCCATCAAGCCGCTCGAGGACCGCATTGTGGTCCAGCCGCTCGACGCCGAGCAGACCACGGCCTCTGGCCTGGTCATCCCGGACACCGCGAAGGAGAAGCCCCAGGAGGGCGTCGTCCTCGCCGTGGGCCCGGGCCGCTTCGAGGAGGGCAACCGTCTTCCGCTCGACGTGACCGTCGGCGACGTCGTGCTCTACAGCAAGTACGGCGGCACCGAGGTGAAGTACAACGGCGAGGAGTACCTCGTCCTCTCGGCTCGCGACGTCCTCGCGATCGTCGAGAAGTAATTCACCCGAAGTTTTTGATCTGCGCCCCGTGCTCCCGCTCCTCACCGGCCGGGCGCCCGGGGCGCAGTTCGTTTGAGCGATAGCGGCCGCCGCTGCGCGGCCGAGGATCGCAACGAGAGGACTTGAAGCAACCATGGCGAAGATCCTGAAGTTCGACGAGGACGCCCGTCGCGCCCTCGAGCGCGGCGTCAACAAGCTGGCCGACACGGTCAAGGTGACGATCGGCCCCAAGGGCCGCAACGTCGTCATCGACAAGAAGTTCGGTGCGCCGACCATCACCAACGACGGTGTCACCATCGCGCGTGAGGTCGAGCTCGACGACCCCTACGAGAACCTGGGCGCCCAGCTCGTCAAGGAGGTGGCGACCAAGACCAACGACATCGCGGGTGACGGCACCACCACCGCGACCGTCCTGGCCCAGGCGCTGGTCCGCGAGGGTCTGCGCAACGTCGCCGCCGGTGCTTCCCCGGCCTCCCTGAAGAAGGGCATCGACGCCGCGGTCAAGGCCGTCTCCGACGAGCTGCTCGCGACCGCCCGTCCGATCGACGACAAGTCCGACATCGCCGCCGTGGCCGCGCTCTCCGCGCAGGACAAGCAGGTCGGCGAGCTCATCGCCGAGGCGATGGACAAGGTCGGCAAGGACGGTGTCATCACCGTCGAGGAGTCCAACACCTTCGGCCTGGAGCTGGACTTCACCGAGGGCATGGCCTTCGACAAGGGCTACCTCTCGCCCTACATGGTCAGCGACCAGGAGCGTATGGAGGCCGTCCTCGACGACCCGTACATCCTGATCCACCAGGGCAAGATCTCCTCGATCCAGGACCTGCTGCCGCTGCTGGAGAAGGTCATCCAGGCCGGCGCCAGCAAGCCGCTGCTGATCATCGCCGAGGACGTCGAGGGCGAGGCGCTCTCCACCCTCGTCGTCAACAAGATCCGTGGCACCTTCAACGCCGTCGCCGTCAAGGCGCCCGGCTTCGGTGACCGCCGCAAGGCGATGCTCGGCGACATGGCCACCCTCACCGGTGCCACCGTCATCGCCGAGGAGGTCGGCCTCAAGCTCGACCAGGCCGGCCTGGAGGTGCTGGGCACCGCCCGCCGCGTGACCGTCACCAAGGACGACACCACCGTCGTCGACGGTGGCGGCAGCTCCGAGGACGTCCTCGGCCGCGTCAACCAGATCAAGGCCGAGATCGAGTCCACGGACTCCGACTGGGACCGCGAGAAGCTCCAGGAGCGCCTCGCCAAGCTCGCCGGTGGCGTCTGCGTCATCCGCGTGGGCGCGGCCACCGAGGTCGAGCTCAAGGAGAAGAAGCACCGTCTGGAGGACGCCATCTCCGCGACCCGCGCCGCGGTCGAGGAGGGCATCGTCTCCGGTGGTGGCTCCGCGCTGGTCCACGCCGTCAAGGTCCTCGAGGGCAACCTCGGCAAGGTCGGCGACGAGGCCACCGGTGTCGCCGTGGTCCGCCGCGCCGCCGTCGAGCCGCTGCGCTGGATCGCCGAGAACGCCGGCCTGGAGGGCTACGTCATCACCTCCAAGGTCGCCGAGCTCGACAAGGGCCAGGGCTTCAACGCCGCGACCGGCGAGTACGGCGACCTGGTGAAGGCCGGCGTCATCGACCCGGTCAAGGTCACCCGCTCCGCGCTGGAGAACGCCGCGTCCATCGCGTCGCTGCTGCTCACGACCGAGACCCTGGTCGTCGAGAAGCCGGCCGACGAGGAGCCCGAGGCCGGTCACGGCCACGGGCACGCGCACTGACGCCACGCGCACCGCACGGCCGCGGCCCGGCGCCCCTTCGGGGGTGCCGGGCCGCGGCCGTTCCGGGCTACTTCGGTCCGTACTTACGGCCCGTCACGGACGACGCCCGGGTCATGGCACCGCGCGGCGCCAGCCGCATCAGACCCGTGAGCGCCTTGTAGCGCGGGTCCGGCACGGAGAGGGTCTTGCCCTGCGCGAGGTCCCGCAGCGCCGCCGCGACCACCTTGTCCGCGTCGAGCCACAGCCAGCCGGGGACGTTGTCCGTGCCCATCCCGGCCCGCTGGTGGAACTCCGTACGCACGAAGCCGGGGCACAGGGCCATCAGCCGCACGCCCGAGCCGGCCAGGTCCCGGGCCACGCCCTGGGTGAACTGCACCACCCACGACTTGCTCGCGCCGTACGTGCCGCGCGGGGTGAAGGCGGCCACCGACGCCACGTTGACGACCGCGCCCCTGCGGCGCTCCCGCATCCCCTCGGCCGCCGCCGAGGTCAGCCGCAGCACCGCCTCGCAGTGCACCTTGAGCATCCGCAGCTCGTCGGCCATCGGCACTTCGAGGTACGCGCCCTTGTTGCCGAAACCGGCGTTGTTGACCAGCAGATGCACCGGGCGCGCGCCGTCGCGGAGCCGGGCCTCGACGGACTCGATGCCCTTGTCCTCGGCGAGGTCGGCCGCGAGCACCTCGACCTCCACGCCGTGCCGGTCGTGGAGGTCGGTCGCCTGCTCGTGGAGGCGCTCCTCATTACGGGCGACGAGGACCAGGTCGTGGCCGTCGGCCGCGAGCTTGCGCGCGAAGGCGGCGCCGATCCCGGCGGTCGCTCCTGTGATCAATACAGTCGTCATACAGGCACGTTAGAGCCCGAGGGCGCTCCGTGCCGGTCCACTGCACTCTTTTGACGGCCCGAAGGACACGGTCACAGGGCCGCTCGGTACGCGAGTGCCTTCTCGCGGGCCTCGGGGTGCAGTGCGTCGCCAGCTGCCAGGACATCCGGCAGCAGGGCCCTTTCGGTGGTGCGCGCGCGGAAGAGGAACGAGACGGTCACGGCGTGATCCGGGCGGTGCGCGACGGTGACAGGATCACCCGCACGGACCTCCCCGGGCTCTATCACCCGAAGGTAGGCGCCCGGGGCGGCCTCCTGCGTGAACCGCTTGATCCAGCCTTCCTCGCCCAGCCAGGTGGCGAACGTACGGCAGGGGATGCGCGGTGCCGTCACCTCCAGCAGCAGATCCGGGCCCACGCGCCAACGCTCGCCTATGAGCGCGCCGTTGACGTCGAGTCCGCTGGTGGTGAGGTTCTCGCCGAAGGCCCCGTCGGGCAGCGTGCGGCCGAGCTCCCGCTCCCAGCGGTCGAGGTCCTCACGGGCGAACGCGTACACCGCTTGGTCGTTCCCGCCGTGATGGCGCAGGGTGACGATCGTGTCCCCGGCGAGGCCGCTGCCCGCCGTGCCCTTGGGGCCGGGCGCGGCCACGGCGACCGGGCCGTCGGCCGGGCGCTTGTCGATGCCGGTGGCCAGGCCGGGCGCGAAGCCGGGGAGGCCCTCGTCGGTCCGGGCACGGCCGACGTTCACGGAGAGCAGGTGCATGAGGGAAGGCTAGGTGACGTCGCTCAAAGTGGTGAACCGATATTTACGATCACCTCCAAGGTGGGCTTATGCTCGAAGAATGATCGAGGCTCGTCACCTGAGGGTGCTGCGCGCGGTGGCCGCCACCGGTTCCTTCTCGGCCGCGGCCCGCGAGCTGGGGTGCACCCAGCCTGCCGTCAGCCAGCAGATGAAGGCCCTGGAGCAGTCCACGGGCACCCCGCTGCTGATCCGCACGGGGCGCGAGATGCGCCTCACCCAGGCCGGTGAGGCGCTGGTCCGGCACGCCTCCGGGATCCTGGCCGGGCTGACCGCGGCGGAGGAGGAGATCGCCGCGATCGCCGGGCTGCGGGCGGGGCGGGTGCGGATGGTGTCCTTCCCCAGCGGCAGTTCGACGCTGGTGCCGGGCGCGCTCGCGCGGATGCGCGCCGCGCACCCCGGCACCCGGGTCTCGCTGGTGGAGGCGGAGCCGCCGCGCTCGGTGGAGATGCTGCGCGACGGCGACTGCGAGATCGCGCTGGCCTTCCGCTATCC
Source organism: Streptomyces sp. NPDC051173 (assembly GCF_040689515.1). Taxonomy (NCBI): domain Bacteria; kingdom Bacillati; phylum Actinomycetota; class Actinomycetes; order Kitasatosporales; family Streptomycetaceae; genus Streptomyces; species Streptomyces sp. NPDC051173. The sequence goes on along the minus strand of NZ_JBFBBD010000026.1, from coordinate 69,129 downwards.
CGAGGTGCGGGGCGCCGACCCGGCCGCGGCCGCGGAGTGGGACGACCTGGTCGTGCGGCCGCTGCTCACCGACCGCCTCATCGGCGTGGTGCCGGAGGACCACCGGCTGGCCGGGGCCGACCGGATCGGGATCACGGAGCTCGCGGGGGAGCCGTGGATCGCGGGCTGCCCGCGCTGCCGCAAGCACCTGGTCGAGGTGTGCGAGGGGGCCGGCTTCACGCCCCGGATCGACTTCGCGACGGATGACTACCCGGCGGTGTTCGGGCTGGTCGGGGCGGGGCTCGGGGTGGCGGTGATGCCGGAGCTGGCGCTGGAGTCCGTACGCCCCAAGGGCGCGCGCACCGTGCCGGTCGAGCCGGTGGTGCAGCGCGAGATCGTGGCCCTCACCCTGCCGGACCTGGCGCGGGTGCCGGCGGTGGCGGCGATGCTCGACCAGCTGGCGACGGCGGCCGGACGTCCGTAGCCGGGGGCCCGGCCGAAGAGGGCCCGGCCGAAGGGTCCTGAGGGGCCTGACCGGAGGGGCCTGGTCGAAGGGCCGAAAAGGCCGGGGGCCGGCTCAGGCGCCGGTGGGGGTCACGGCGATGACCCGGTGTCGCGCGCGGCCCATCAGCTCCTCGCGCTCGTCCTCGGTGAGGCCGCCCCAGACGCCGTAGGGCTCCCGCACCGCCAGGGCGTGGGCCGCGCACTCCGCCCGTACGGGACAGCGCATGCACACCTCTTTCGCCGAGGTCTCGCGCGCGCTGCGGGCCGCGCCGCGCTCGCCCTCGGGATGGAAGAACAGCGAGCTGTCGACCCCGCGGCACGCCGCCAGGAGCTGCCAGTCCCACAGGTCGGCGTTGGGACCGGGAAGGCGGGAGAAATCTGCCATGGCTATCCCCTCGAAGCGATCCGCCGGGGCGATCCGCCGGAGGATCCGGCGGAAGCGGCCCGGCACGAGCGATCTGATGCGGACGCACTGCCTGTGCCGTCTACGTCTGCCGTAGAAGCAGATGTAAATATGACTGATTGCGAATCTAGTCATAGACACCGGCAAATGGGAAGAAAGACTGGTCCGCCTGGGCAAATGGGGCATAGCTTGTGCGCCGCGAAGGGCGCCCCCAATGCGCCCTGCTCCGTGTCCGCGCCCTCACGTAGAGTGCCGAACGTGGCCGACCGAGCCCGTAACTCTTTCGGGTGACCGTCGTTGAGAGGGCGGAGGCGGTTGACGGATGAAGCAGTCGGGCAGATGTCCGAGCCTGCCGGACAGCGTCGATCGCACAGGTGACGATCAGTACCAGCCTGGAGGCTCAAGGTGACGCGCATCAGCTGCGGAGGACGGCCATGACATCCGTCCTCGTCTGCGACGATTCCCCGCTTGCCCGAGAGGCGCTCCGCCGTGCGGTGGCGACCGTGCCCGGCGTCGAGCGTGTGACGACGGCGGCCAACGGCGAGGAAGTCCTCCGCCGCTGGGGCGCCGATCGTTCGGACCTCATTTTGATGGACGTACGGATGCCCGGACTCGGCGGTGTCGAGACGGTCCGCCGGCTGCTCTCCGCGGACCCCGGCGCACGCATCATCATGCTCACGGTCGCCGAGGACCTCGACGGCGTCGCGCTCGCGGTCGCCGCCGGGGCGCGCGGCTATCTGCACAAGGACGCCTCGCGTGCCGAGTTGCGGGCCACCGTGACGCAGGCGCTCGCCGACCCGACCTGGCGGCTCGCCCCCCGGCGGCTGCGCTCGGCCGAGATGGGCGCCGCGCCCACCCTCACCGCGCGCGAGATCCAGGTGCTCGAGGGGATGAGCCACGGCCGTTCCAACGCGGAGATCGGCCGTGAGCTGTTTCTCTCCGAGGACACCGTGAAGACCCACGCGCGGAGGCTCTTCAAGAAGTTGGGCGCCTCGGACCGGGCGCACGCCGTGGCCCTCGGGTTCCGCTGGGGCCTGGTCCGCTGAGCCGGGAGTGGCGCGCAGCGCCGTGAGGTCGCGGTGCGCGCCACCCGGGTAGGTGACCGTGCCGTGACCTCATCGCGCGGCCGTCCAGCGCCGAAACTCCGAGGGATGCCGCATCCTTGGAGTGTGACCCCTCCCCGGCCGGAGGCCGAGGCTCCGCACTCGGCCGGCGATGACCCCATGACGGACAAGCCCTGTCCTGTGCCACGCGGTACCGGCACAAGCTACCGGTGGAGTCGTGAGGGCGGGGGCGGGTATACCCGGAAGGGGGAGACGCGAGACGTGAGTACGAGGACACCTACGCGTAACGGTTCGATGCACGACTATGAAGGCGGTGCCGTGGATCGCTTGGCGTCAAGGCACCATGGACCGATGCGCGACGACGACACGACGGGGTCACCCGCGGCTGCCGCCCCGGGGGAGATCGGCGCACTCGTCACCCTCGCTGTCGAGGGGGACCGGCGGGCCACACACGATCTGCTCGCGCTGGTGCACCCCCTCGCGCTGCGCTACTGCCGCACCCGGCTCTCCCGGCTGCCGGGCGACGCCCGGCACTTCGTGGACGACCTCGCGCAGGAGGTCTGCCTCGCGGTGCTCTGCGCCCTGCCGCGCTACCGCGACACCGGCCGCCCCTTCGAGGCGTTCGTCGTGGCCATCGCCGCGCACAAGGTCGCCGATCTCCAGCGCGCCGCGATGCGCCACCCGGGCAGCACCGCGGTGCCCTCCGACGAGATGCCGGAGCAGCCCGACGACTCCCTGGGCCCCGAGGAGCGCGCGCTGCTCAGCAGCGACGCCGAGTGGGCCAAGAAACTCCTGGCCAACCTCCCGGAGAACCAGCGCGAGCTGGTGCTGCTGCGCGTCGCCATCGGGATGACCGCCGAGGAGACCGGGCAGATGCTGGGCATGTCCCCGGGTGCCGTACGGGTCGCCCAGCACCGGGCGCTGAGCAGGCTGCGGGCGCTCGCCGAGCAGTGACGGAAAGGGGTCCAGGCCGCCCGGCGCCCCCTCTTCGTAGGAATATCCAAGTGATGCGGGACTCAGCCGTCGTGGAATGGGACACCTGTGACGGCCGTTAGCATGGGAGTCCGCGCTGGGGCAAGACCATTGGGAAGGTGTCATGACTGACAACGTCGACGGAATGCCCGGGAAATTCGCGATGCTCGGTCTGACATACGACGACGTCCTGCTGCTGCCGGGCGCCTCAGAGGTCCTGCCGAACGGCGTCGACACCTCCTCCCGGGTCTCGCGCAACGTCCGGGTGAACATCCCGCTGCTGTCCGCGGCGATGGACAAGGTGACCGAGGCGCGCATGGCCATCGCCATGGCCCGCCAGGGCGGCGCCGGTGTCCTGCACCGCAACCTCTCCATCGAGGACCAGGCCAACCAGGTCGACCTGGTCAAGCGCTCCGAGTCCGGCATGGTCACCGACCCGATCACGGTCCGCCCGGACGCCACGCTGTCCGAGGCGGACGCGCTGTGCGCGAAGTTCCGCATCAGCGGTGTGCCGGTCACCGACCCGGCGGGCAAACTGCTCGGCATCGTCACCAACCGCGACATGGCCTTCGAGTCCGACCGCAGCCGTCAGGTGCGCGAGGTCATGACCCCGATGCCGCTGGTCACGGGCAAGGTCGGGATCTCCGGCGAGGACGCCATCGAGCTGCTCCGCCGCCACAAGATCGAGAAGCTGCCGCTGGTCGACGACGCCGGCGTGCTCAAGGGCCTCATCACGGTCAAGGACTTCGTCAAGGCCGAGAAGTACCCCAACGCCGCGAAGGACTCCGAGGGCCGCCTGGTCGTCGGTGCCGCCGTGGGCGTCGGCGACGAGGCGTACGAGCGCGCCCAGGCGCTGGTCGAGGCCGGTGCCGACTTCCTGGTCATCGACAGCGCCCACGGCCACAGCCGCGGCATCCTCGACATGATCGCCAAGGTCAAGTCCAACATCAACGTCGATGTCGTCGGCGGCAACGTCGCCACGCGCGACGGCGCCCAGGCGCTGATCGACGCGGGCGTGGACGGCGTCAAGGTAGGCGTCGGCCCGGGCTCGATCTGCACCACCCGCGTCGTCGCCGGCATCGGCGTACCGCAGGTCACCGCGATCTACGAGGCCGCGAAGGCGTGCCACGCGGCGGGCGTCCCGCTGATCGGTGACGGCGGCCTGCAGTTCTCGGGCGACATCGCCAAGGCCATCGCCGCCGGCGCGGACACGGTGATGCTCGGCTCGCTGCTCGCGGGCTGCGAGGAGTCCCCGGGCGAGATGGTCTTCATCAACGGCAAGCAGTTCAAGTCGTACCGGGGCATGGGCTCGCTGGGTGCGATGCAGTCGCGCGGCCAGGCCCGCTCGTACTCCAAGGACCGCTACTTCCAGGACAACGTCCTCTCCGAGGACAAGCTGGTCCCCGAGGGCATCGAGGGCCAGGTGCCCTACCGCGGCCCGCTGTCCTCGGTCGCCCACCAGCTCATCGGCGGCCTGCGCGCCTCCATGGGCTACGTCGGCTCGGCGAACGTCCAGGAGCTCAAGGACAAGGGCACATTCGTCCGCATCACGGCGGCGGGCCTCAAGGAGAGCCACCCGCACGACATCCAGATGACGACCGAGGCGCCGAACTACTCGCGTCGCTGAGACCGGGTGCCGGGCCGGGGGTCCGGGGGTTGTCCCCCGGGTGACACTGTCAGATGACGACCGAGGCGCCGGACTACTCGCGTCGCTGATTGTCGGAATCCACAAACGCCGGGCGGGCTGATCATTCAGCCCGCCCGGCGGTTTGCGGTCCGGGGATGCGGGGCGGAGCCCCGCGGATCCGCCGCCGCCGGAACCGTGCGGCGTCAGGGATACTGGATGCGGCAGACGTAGAAGGAAAGGCCACACACGTGACTGAGATCGAGATCGGGCGCGGCAAGCGCGGCCGCCGGGCGTACGCGTTCGACGACATCGCCGTCGTCCCGAGTCGCCGTACCCGCGACCCGAAGGAGGTCTCGATCGCCTGGCAGATCGACGCCTACCGCTTCGAGCTGCCGTTCCTGGCCGCGCCCATGGACTCGGTCGTCTCGCCCGAGACCGCCATCCGCATCGGCGAGCTGGGCGGCCTGGGCGTGCTCAACCTCGAGGGTCTGTGGACCCGCTACGAGGACCCGGAGCCGCTGCTCGCCGAGATCGCCGAGCTGGACGAGACCGCCGCGACCCGGCGCCTCCAGGAGATCTACGCGGCCCCCATCAAGGAGGAGCTGATCGGGCAGCGCATCAAGGAGGTCCGCGACTCCGGTGTCGTGACCGCCGCCGCGCTCTCCCCGCAGCGCACCGCGCAGTTCTCCAAGGCCGTCGTCGACGCCGGCGTGGACATCTTCGTGATCCGCGGCACGACCGTCTCCGCCGAGCACGTATCCGGCGCCGCCGAGCCGCTGAACCTGAAGCAGTTCATCTACGAGCTCGACGTCCCGGTCATCGTCGGCGGCTGCGCCACGTACACCGCGGCGCTGCACCTGATGCGCACGGGCGCGGCGGGCGTCCTCGTCGGCTTCGGCGGCGGTGCGGCCCACACCACCCGTAACGTCCTGGGCATCCAGGTCCCGATGGCGACCGCGGTGGCCGACGTGGCCGCCGCCCGCCGGGACTACATGGACGAGTCCGGCGGCCGCTACGTCCACGTCATCGCCGACGGCGGCGTGGGCTGGTCCGGCGACCTGCCCAAGGCCATCGCCTGCGGTGCGGACGCCGTGATGATGGGCTCCCCGCTCGCCCGCGCGACCGACGCGCCGGGCCGCGGTTTCCACTGGGGCATGGAGGCCGTCCACGAGGACGTGCCGCGCGGCAAGCGCATGAACCTGGGCACGGTCGGCAGCACCGAGGAGATCCTCACCGGTCCCTCGCACACGCCGGACGGGTCGATGAACATGTTCGGCGCGCTGCGCCGTGCCATGGCGACCACGGGCTACAGCGAGCTCAAGGAGTTCCAGCGGGTCGAGGTGACGGTCGCGCCGTCGCAGCACGACAACCGCTGACCTTCAGCAGGGCGGAGGGCCCGGACCGCTTCGGCGGTCCGGGCCCTCCGTCGTTTCCCGGCGGCGGGCCGTTCGCGGGAACCGCTGATGCCGGAGCCGACTCATGTGGTGTGTGACCTCTTGCGGGAGAGAAGGAGCAAGAGGGAGCGGGCGCCGCGACAGTGCGGTCACCGCTGTCACCGACAGCGAGCGGCCCGCTGTGAACTCCGTATAAAAGTTCGACTCTAAGGAATAATGGCACCTTATGGCGCAAAGCAAGTCGTTCAGCGGCAGGGACATGGGGATCGACCTCGGCACGGCGAACACGCTGGTGTACGTGCGGGGTAAGGGGGTTGTGCTCAACGAACCATCAGTTGTCGCCGTCAACGCCGCGGACGGCAGCGTGCTGTCGGTCGGTACGGAGGCCAAGGAGACGATCGGCCGCACCCCCTCGAACATCGTCGCGGTCCGCCCGCTGCGCGACGGCGTCATAGCCGACTTCGAGATAGCCGAGCGGATGATGCGGCACTTCATCAAGAAGGTGCTGGGCAACCGCCGTTTCACCCGCCCGCGCGTCGTGGTGTGTGTGCCGTCCGGCATCACCGGTGTCGAGCGGCGCGCGGTCATCGAGGCCGCGTCCCGGGCCGGCGCCCGTCAGGTGCACCTGGTGGAGGAGCCGATGGCGGCGGCGATCGGCGCGGGGCTGCCGGTCAGCGAGCCGACCGGCTGCATGGTCGTCGACATCGGCGGCGGCACCACCGAGGTCGCGGTGATCTCGCTGGGCGGCATCGTCACGGCCCGCTCCGTGCGCACCGCCGGTGACGCGATGGACGTGGCGATCACCTCGTACGTGAAGAAGCAGTTCGCCCTCGCGATCGGTGAACGCACCGCCGAGGAAATCAAGATGAGCATCGGCTCGGCCTCGCCCACGGGCTCCTGGACCGCCGCCGGGCTCACCGCGCTCGCCAAGCAGCTGGAGAAGAACGACGGCCTGGAGGACGTGGGCGGCGACCCCGAGGAGACGCAGGGTCTGCTGCCGCCGGACCGCTTCACCATTCGCGGTCGCGACCAGGTCAGCGGTCTGCCGAAGACGCTGGAGCTGACGGCCGACGAGATCCGGCACGCGCTGGCCGAGCCGGTGGACGCCATCGTCATGGCCGTCCGCCAGACCCTGGACGAGACGCCGCCGGAGCTCGCGGGCGACATCATGGACCGTGGCATCGTCCTCACCGGCGGCGGCGCGCTGCTGCGCGGCCTGGACGTGCGGCTGAGCAAGGAGCTCGACATCCCGGTCATCGTCGCCGACGAGCCGCTGGACTGCGTCGCGGTGGGTACGGGGCGCTGCGTGGAGGACTTCGCGTCGCTGAAGACGGTCCTGGACGCGCAGCCGAACCGGCTGCTGGGCACGGGCCGGCTGTAACGAGTCCGCCGCGCTTCGCCGCGGCGGCTCATCGCCGGGTGTGGCGCCGTTGCCGCCTGCGGCGGGGGCGCCCTGCCTGAGCCCTCACAGACGGTGCGCGGCCCCCGCAGGCGTCGCCCCCCGTGTGTCCAGCAGCAGTTGTGCCTTCACCGCCAGCCCCTGGAGGTCGTAGGTGCGGTGGTGCTGGAGGAGTACCGTCAGGTCCGCCTCCGACGCGGCCTCGTAGAGGCAGTCCGCGCGCGGCACGGGCTGCCCGAGCACGCGCCACTGTGCGACGTACGGGTCGTGATAGCTGAGCTGGGCGCCCAGTTCGATCAGCCGGGAGCCGATCTCGCGGGCGGGCGAGCCCTCCTGGTCGGCGATGTCCGCCTTGTAGCTGACGCCGAGCAGCAGGACGCGCGCGCCGCGCGCGGACTTGCCGTGTTCGTTGAGGAGCGTGGCGCAGCGCTGGATGACGTAGCGCGGCATCCGCCCGTTGACCTCCTGCGCGAGTTCGACCATGCGCAGCGGATAGCCGAGGCTGCGGCCTTTGTAGGAGAGGTAGTTGGGGTCGACGGGCACGCCGTGGCCGCCCACGCCGGGCCCCGGGCGGAACGCCTGGAAGCCGAAGGGCTTGGTCTCCGCGCAGCGCACGACGTCCCACATGTCGACGCCGATGTCGTGGCAGAAGACCGCCATCTCGTTCGCGAGCGCGATGTTGACGTGCCGGTAGTTGGTCTCCAGTACCCGCACCGTCTCCGCCTCGCGCGGTCCGCGCGCGCGGACGATCTTCTCGCAGATCCGCCCGTAGAAGGTGGCGGCGGCCTCCGTGCAGGCGGGTGTGAGCCCGCCCAGCACCTTGGGGGTGGTGGTGTAGCCGTGGCGGCGGTTGCCGGGGTCGGCGCGGCTGGGGGAGTACGCCAGGTGGAAGTCGCGCCCGGCGCACAGCCCGGAGCCGGCCTCCAGCAGGGGAAGCAGGTATTCCTCTGTGGCTCCTGGGTAGACGGCCGACTCCAGGAGCACCGTGGTGTGCGGGCGCAGTCGCGCCGCGAGCGTACGGGCCGCGTCCCCGACGGGCGTCAGGTCCAGCGCCCGGTCCTCGCCCAGCCGGGTGGGGGCGCAGATCACGGCCGTGCGGACCCTGCCCAGCTCGGCGTCCGCGGTCGTCGGCCGGAAGCCGGTGGCGAGCATGCGGCGGACGTCGGCGGCGGTGAGGGTGCCGTCGACGCCCTCCGAGGGCAGCCGCCCGGCGCGGAGCTCGGCGACCGTGTACGGGTCGGGGTCGTAGCCGATGGTGGCGATGCCGGCGGCGGTGGCCGCCCGGACGAGAGGGAGGCCGAGGGGGCCCAGACCGATGACGGCGAGATCTGCGGGCATGGCGAGGGGGTCCTTCCCGGAGGGCCGGTCCCTTGACGACCTGGAGGGTATACATCAGGTTAAGCGGATATATGACTGTTATGAGGGATTGCGGCGTCGTGGTTCGTGCCCGCGTGCTTCCGGCCCGGCCGAAGCGGGCGATCTGAGGCAGCATCGAAGGAGAGCGGGTGCCTGCTCCCACGGCGGGCCCTCCGGACGGCAGTGGCACAAGGCGGATCAGAGGCTCGGTGGGCGGCCGCGACCCGGACGGAAGCGCGGCTCAGTGAACGGCAGTGACAGCGGTCGAGCGGGAGGCAGCGGTGAGGACAGCGACACTCGGGCCGGTCGAGCGCGGCGAGGCGCTCGCCCGGATGGCGGAGCGGGAACTGGACATCCTGGTGGTCGGCGCCGGAGTCGTCGGCGCGGGCACCGCGCTGGACGCGGCGACCCGCGGCCTGTCGACCGGACTCGTCGAGGCGCGCGACTGGGCGGCGGGCACCTCCAGCCGTTCCAGCAAGCTCATCCACGGAGGGCTGCGCTATCTGGAGATGCTCGACTTCGCCCTCGTACGCGAGGCGCTCAAGGAGCGCGGGCTCCTGCTGCAGCGCCTCGCTCCGCACCTGGTCAAGCCCGTCCCCTTCCTCTACCCCCTCCAGCACCGCGGCTGGGAGCGCTTCTACGCGGGTTCGGGCGTGGCGCTCTACGACGCCATGTCGGTCTCCTCGGGCCACGGCCGTGGCCTGCCCACCCACCGTCATCTCACCCGCAAGCGCGCGCTGCGGGTCGCGCCGTGCCTGCGGAAGGACGCCCTGATCGGCGCGCTGCAGTATTACGACGCCCAGATGGACGACGCCCGCTACGTCGCCACCCTCGTGCGCACGGCGGCGGCCTACGGCGCCGACGTGGCCAACCGGGCGCGCGTGGTGGGATTCCTGCGCGAGGGCGAGCGGGTCGTCGGCGCCCGGGTGCACGACCTGGAGCAGGGCGGCGAGTTCGAGATCCGCGCCCGGCAGATCGTCAACGCCACGGGCGTGTGGACCGACGACACCCAGAAGCTGATCGCCGAGCGCGGCCAGTTCCACGTACGGGCGTCCAAGGGCATCCACCTGGTCGTGCCGAAGGACCGCATCCACTCCAGCACGGGCCTGATCCTGCGTACGGAGAAGAGCGTGCTCTTCGTGATCCCCTGGGGCCGGCACTGGATCATCGGCACGACCGACACCGACTGGGACCTGGACAAGGCGCACCCGGCGGCCTCCAGCGCCGACATCGACTATCTGCTGGAACACGTCAACTCCGTGCTCGCGACGCCGCTCACCCGCGACGACGTGCAGGGCGTCTACGCCGGGCTGCGCCCGTTGCTGGCGGGGGAGTCGGACGCGACCAGCAAGCTCTCCCGCGAGCACACCGTGGCGCACCCGGTGCCGGGGCTGGTGGTCGTCGCGGGCGGGAAGTACACGACCTACCGCGTGATGGCCAAGGACGCCGTGGACGAGGCGGTGCACGGGCTCACGCAGAGGGTGGCCGAGTGCGTCACGGAGGACGTGCCGCTGGTGGGCGCCGAGGGCTACCGCGCGCTGTGGAACGGCCGCGCACAGCTCGCCCGGCGCACCGGCCTGCACGTGGCGCGCGTCGAGCACCTGCTCAACCGCTACGGCTCGATGGTGGACGAGGTGCTGGACCTCGTCACGTCCGACCCGACCCTGGGCGACCCGCTCACCGGGGCCGACGACTACCTCCGGGCGGAGGTCGTCTATGCCGCCTCGCACGAGGGCGCGCGCCACCTGGACGACGTCCTGACGCGCCGTACCCGCATCTCCATCGAGACCTTCGACCGCGGCACCCGCTCCGCGCGCGAGGCCGCCGAGCTGATGGCGCCTGTGCTGGGCTGGGACCGCACGCAGGTCGAGAAGGAGATCGAGCGGTACGAGAAGCGGGTCGAGGCGGAGCGCGAATCGCAGCTGCAGCCCGACGACCTGACGGCGGACGCGGCACGGCTGGGCGCGCCGGACGTGCAGCCGATCTGAACGGAACGTGCAGCGGGTCCGAAGCGTGCGGCCGGGGCGGGGGGAGCCGGTCCGGGCGGAACCGATCGTCTTCATGTGGGTGAGTCAGGAGTGTCGTTGTTGACGCGATAACTGAGGGAGTGTCGCCTGCGGATGCGCACATACGCGCCGTTAACAGGGCACCCATGAGCATCCTGTGACAGCTCGACCGGTCCGGGAACCGCTCCGGCCGAAAGCAGGTCCCTCAGGAAAGACCGGTCCGCGTGGCCCACTGCTGTGCCACCGTCAGCACCCGTGCCGTGACGGCGCAGGTCAGGAAGGGTCCGCGCGGCGACGGTCGACGCGCGGTGCGGGGTCGCGGCGGGGTGTCGGCATGCGGCCATCATCCGGGGGCCCGCGGACCCTGGCCTTCCACCGGTCCGCGGATGAGAGACAATGGTGGCTCTGCCAGGGTGGGTTGGTCGCAGAGCTGATTGCCAGAGGGGACGCATGTCGGAGGCGGAGCAGACGCAGGGCACGGCAGGGCGCCTCCTGGCCGGGCGGTACCGCCTCGGGGACGTCCTCGGGCGCGGCGGCATGGGCACGGTCTGGCGGGCGACCGACGAGACCCTGGGACGCACGGTCGCGGTGAAGGAACTGCGGTTCCCGGCCAACATCGACGAGGACGAGAAGCGCCGCCTGATCACGCGCACGCTGCGCGAGGCCAAGGCCATCGCCCGCATCCGCAGCGCGGGCGCCGTGACCGTCTACGACGTGGTGCACGAGGACGACCGGCCGTGGATCGTCATGGAGCTCATCGAGGGCCGCTCGCTCGCCGACGTCATCCGCGAGGACGGACCGCTGAAGTGGCGGCGCGCCGCGGAGGTCGGGCTGGCCGTCCTGGACGTGCTCGGCGCCGCGCACCGCCAGGGCATCCTGCACCGCGACGTGAAGCCGTCCAACGTGCTGATCGCCGACGAGGGCCGCGTGGTGCTCACCGACTTCGGCATCGCGCAGGTCGAGGGCGACCCGTCGGTCACCTCGACGGGAATGCTGGTCGGCGCGCCCTCGTACATATCCCCGGAGCGGGCGCGCGGCCAGAAGCCCGGCCCTCCCGCGGACCTGTGGTCCCTGGGCGGCCTGCTGTACGCGGCCGTCGAGGGCGCCCCTCCGTACGACAAGGGTTCGGCCATAGCCACCCTCACCGCCGTGATGACCGAGCCGCTGGGCCCGCCCCGGAACGCGGGACCGCTGGCGGAGGTCATGTACGGGCTGCTCGCCAAGGACCCCGAGAAGCGGCTGGACGAGGCCGGTGCGCGGGCGCTGCTGAACGGCGCGGTCAACGCCCCGGACGAGCGGCTGCCGAAGCCGCCGGAGCCGGAGCCCGAGCTGGACGCGACGCAGGCGATCGCCATCCCGGCGATCCCGGAGTCGGCGTCGCGGTCCGCCGCCGCGCGGTCCGGGGAGAAGGCGACGGAGCGGCCCTCGGGCAAGCCGTCGCTGAAGCCGTCCTTGAAGCCGTCCCTGAAGAAGGCCGGTGCCGCCGCCTCCGGCAGTTCGCCGAAGACGTCGGCGGCGAAGCCCGCCGTCGCGGGTGACGCCGGCGTCACCGCGCGGGTCTCCCACGACGGTGCGCCCCGTACGGGCGGACTGCAGCGGGTGACGTGGGAGCGGGCCTCGGTCATGGAGGTCGTGCCGCGCCGCACGCTGGTCATCGTGGCGGTCGTGGCCGTGCTCGCCGTGGTGGGCACGGTGCTCGCCTTCGCGGTGGGCAGCGACGGGAACGGCGGCGGGGACAAGGGCACCAAGAACGGCAAGCCCGTCAAGTCCGCCTCCGCGTCGGGCGAGCTCCCGGGCGCGGTGGACCAGCCGGCTCCGGGTGGCGCCGGGCACGGTGCCAGGTCCGGCTTCGTACGGGTCGAGAACGACGCGTACGAGTTCGAGATCGACATGCCCAAGGGCTGGAAGCAGACCGGCACGGCGGGCGACCACTCCGGTGCCGTCTACAGCGCCGACGGCGGCTTCCCCCGGCTCCAGGTCGACTTCGGGCCCGAACCGCAGGCGGACGCCGCCAAGGCGTGGCGCGAGTCCGAGTCCGGCGCGAAGCACAGCATGAAGAACTACAAGGGCCTCGGCATCAAAGAGGTCCACGGCTGGGACGGCCACGACTACCCCACCGTGGCCGACTGGACCTTCGAGCGCGACCAGGACGGCAAGCGCGTCCAGGTCCTCGACCGCGGGTTCAAGGCGGACGACGAGCACGGCTACGCCATCATGATCACGTGCGAGAAGGGCCGGTGGAACGGCGCGGAATGCCGCTCCCTGCGCGACACGGCCTTCAGGACGTTCACGCCGGAGGACTGAGGGGCCCGGGGCCCGCCGGTCGCCGGTGAGCGCGTGACCTGAGGGGGCGTGGTCCGCTCCACGGGCCCGTGGGGCGGAACGTGACGGCGTACGCGGCGACGTACTGAGCCGTACGGCCTCGAAGGGGTGGGTTGGGCACGTATCGTGAGTTGTCGTGGACGGTACGCAACCACAATAGGCAGCAAGATGACCGGTGTTGACGGCGTCTCGACCGTCATCCGGGCGACGGTGCGGATCACGCGCGTGGGGAGGCGTCGTGGACGATTACGCGGGACGGGTGCTCGCCGACCGCTATCGCCTGCCACTGCCACCGTCCGATGTGTTCGACCTCGTGGAGACCCGCGCCTTCGACACCTACAGCGGCCAGGAAGTCCTCGTCCGGCAGATCCCGTTGCCGGAGGTCGTGGAGGCCGAGGTCGTCGGCGGCGAGCGGGCGCACGGCACCGGAGCCGCCGTCTCCGCGCGCGGGGGGACCGCCCGGCAGGGCTCCGGTGACCCGGCGGTCCGCCGCGCGCTCGCGGCCGCCACCGCCGCCGCGCAGATTCCCGACCACCCCAGGCTCGACCAGGTCTTCCACGTCTTCGCGGAGGGGGGCAGCCTGTGGATCGTCAGCGAGCTCGTCTCCGCCCGCCCGCTCGCCGCGCTCCTCGCCGAGCGCGCCCTCTCCCCGCACCGCGCCGCCGAGGTCGCCGCCGACGTCCTCACCGCCCTGCGCGCCCTGCACGCCCACGGCTGGACCCACCGCAACATCACCACCCGCACGGTCCTCATCTGCGACGACGGCCGTGCCATCCTCACCGGCCTGGCGGCGGGCGCGGCGGAGGAGGCGCTGTGCGGCTACGACCCGGTGCCGGGCGGCCCGGCCGGCGCTGCTGGCGGGGCGGGCGCGGGTGCCGGGGCGCTGCCTGCCACGCGGCCGGGTGGGGTGCCGGGCGGGGTGCTGGGCGGTGGTGGTGTTCAGCCGCGTCCGGGTGGTGCGCCGGGTGGTGCGCAGGACGGCGGTGGGGTTTCGCCGCGTCCGGGTAGTGGTGGTGTTCCGCCGCGGTCGGCGCAGGGTGCCCCGGGCGGTTCCGCGACGCCGGCCGGGCCGCCGGTGTACGGCGCCTCCGGCGGCAGCCGGGTGCCGAGACCGGGCGCCCCGGGCGGCCCCACGCAGGGCGGGCCCGCGTACCGCGACCAGGGCGCCGCGGGCGGATTCCTCCCGCCGGGCGGCACACCGCCGGGTGGCACACCGCCCGGCGGGCCGGCGCGGCCGCTCGGGGCAGGCGCGTCCGGGCACGTGCCCCACGACCCGCGGGCGGCGCGGGCCGGAGCCATCGCCGCGTACCGCGCGGGGGCCCGGGCCGCGGCCGCGCGTGCGGCTGCGGAGAGCGCCGCGCACGGCCCGGCCGGGACCTCCACCTGGGGTGGCGGCAGCGCGGCCAGCGGCACGGCCCCCGCGCCCGCCCCCGCCGGGCGTACGCCGGCACCCCGCCCTGGCCCCGGCGCGCCCCGCGTCCCCGGCCCGGGGCCCGCGGCTGCCCTTCCCGCGCCCCGCGCGCAGGATCCCTCTCCGGCTTCCCCGGCCTCTCCTGCCTCCCCGGCCGACGGCGGCGAGGGCCCCGGGGCCGCCCCTGCCGGATGGGGCGGCGACGGTCCTGCGGGGAGCGCGCACGCCGCCGAACGGGCGCGGCAGGCGCGGATGGTGGTGGTCGGAGCCGTCACCGAGCGCTGGTCGCCCGAGCAGGCGTGGCCGGTGCAGGAGAGCTGGCAGCTCGCCCCTCCGGTCGGGCCAGCGGCCGACCTGTGGGCCCTGGGCGCGCTGCTCTTCCGCGTGGTGCAGGGCCACGCGCCGTACCCCGAGAACAGCACGGCCGACCTCCTCCAGCTCGTCTGTGTGGAACCGCCCGCGTACGCCGAGGAGTGCGGCGCGCTGCGGCCCGTGGTCGAGTCGCTCATGCGTAAGGACCCTGCCGAGCGGCCGGAGTTCGAGGAGCTGCGCGGCTGGCTGCGGTCCCTCATCCGGTCGGCGCCCGAGCCCGACATCGGCAGCCGCACCGTCACGGTGCCCTCGATCGGACCGGGCGTCCCCGCCGACCAGCACCGGCTGCCGGTCATACGGCGCAAGGGCGAGCTCGTGCGCCGCAGGCGCGGCCGTCCGGTCACGGCCGTGGACGCGGCTTCCCTCGCGCACGGGCGGCACAAGAAGAGCGCCAAGGACCAACTCCAGCCGCGCGAACGGGCCCACACCACCGGGCACCTCCAGGAACAGCGCGTACGGCGCAGCCCGCGCAGCCTCGGCCGGTTACTCCTGGGGCTGATCCTGCTGTTGCTGATCGGGGTGGTGCTGTACGCCATGCTGCTGATGCCGGGCGCCGACAAGAGCGAGGGGAGGGCGCCGACGGAGCGCACGGGCACGTCCTCCGGCGTTCCCAGCGCCCCCGCGACCGGCAAGGTGGGTCAGGCGTCGACGGGTTCGGACGACGCGACCCCCGAGAGCGAGGGGCTCGCCAAGGGCTTCACGCTGCGGCAGGACCCCAAGGGCTTCACCGTGGCGGTGGCCAAGGACTGGCAGCGGCGCGGTGAGAACGACCGGGGTCAGGTGGTTTATTTCGGTGGCGACTGCCAACTGCTGGTCGTGCCCGGCCGGGACAAGGTCGCCGAGTTCGGCAGCGACCCCATGGCCTATCAGCAGGACAAGGAGCCGGAGCTCGACCCGTACCGCTCGTCCTCCTGGGCGGGTGCCTCCGGGCTGCGCCGTATCGATGTCGGGCAGCGGGCGTCGGCGGAGGGTGCGTTCAACTGGAACGACAGCAGCGGCCGGCAGGTCTATGTGCGCAACTCCGCGATGATCCTCGGCGGCCGCTATCACGTGCTCCAGGTGATCGGCCCGGCGAACGAACAGCGCACGGTCGACGGATACTTCGACCAGGCCACCGCCACCTATCGGACCCGCTGAGTCACTCCTCGGCGAAGCGCTCGCGCAGCCGCTGCTTGAGGACCTTGCCGAGGGTGGCGTCGCGCGGCAGCTCGTCGACCAGCTCCAGCCGCTCGGGGAGCTTGTGCACCGCCAGGCCCGCGCCCCGCAGGTGGGCGTCGATGCCGTCGAGCGTGAGGGGTGTGGTCCCGGCCGCCTGCCGGACGACGGCGCAGACGCGCTCCCCGCGCGCCGGGTCGGGGAGTCCGATCACGGCGACGTCCTCGACGGCCGGGTGCTCCTGGAGGAGTTGCTCGATCTCGCGGGCGGAGATGTTCTCGCCTTTGCGGATGATGACGTCCTTGGCGCGTCCGGTGAGCACGAGGTGCCCGGTGGCCGTGAGGTGGCCGCGGTCGCCGGTGCGGAGGAAGCCGTCCGTGTCGAACGCCTCGGCGGTCTGCGCCGGATCGAGATAGCCGCGGCAGACGGCCTCGCCGCGCAGCCGTACGTCCCCGTCCACGCCCGGTGGGACGGGCAGCCCGTTGGCGCCGACGATCCGGATCTCCATCCCCGTGGCCGGGCGGCCCTCCGTGCCGGCGAGGTTCTCCGGGGTGTCGTCCGGGTCCCCCATGGTGATCATCGGGGCTTCGGTCATGCCGTAGCCGTGCGTCAGCCGGCAGCCCAGCTCGCGGACGACGTCGTGGTACAGCGCGGGCGGCTTGGGCGCTCCGCCTCCCGCCATGAGGCGGAGCGTGGGGATGAGCCTGCGGTCCGGGTCCTTGCGCTGCTCGGCGAGGAACATCGCGTAGAAGGCGGTGGAGCCGCCCGCGATCGTGACGCCGTGGCGTCGGTAGGCGTCCAGTGCGGCGGGGAGCGCGAAGTGCTCCAGGAGGAGCGCGGGAAAGCCGCACAGCAGCATCATCACGGTGTAGTCGGGCCCGGCGACGTGCGCGTAGGGGAAGGCCATCGAGCCCATGTCCGCCGGGGTGGGGCGGAGTGCGCGGGCGAGGCAGGCGCCGGCGGCGATCAGGCCGCGGTCGGTGTGCAGGGCACCCTTGGGGTCGGCGGTCGTGCCGGACGTCCAGTAGACCCAGCGGACGGTGTCGCCGTCGGCGGGCGGTGGCGGGAGGACCGCCGGGTCCCCTTGCGGGAGCGTGTCGTAGGCGGTGAACACCAGCGGCGGTGCGGGCAGCCGGAGCGCCAGCCGGAAGGCCATGGCCGTGTGGTCGTGGCCCCGCCAGGTGCCAGGAGTCGCGAAGAAGGCCGCCTCGACGGCCCGTAGCGCGTGACCGGTCTCGCGGTCGCGGTGGAAGGGGACGAGGGGCGACTGCACGGCACCCAGGCGGGCCAGGGCGAAGGTCAGCACGACCGTCTCGATGCGCGTGGGCAACTGCCAGGCGACCCGGTCCCCGGGGCGCACCCCGAGCCCGTACAGCCCGGCCGCCGTACGCTCCGCCCGCTCCCGCAGCGCGCCGAAGGACAGCCGCCGGTCGGTGCCCGTGGGGCCGGGGTCGTCGGCCTGGACGAGCGCGGTGGCGCCGGGGGTGCGGGCGGCGCGGCGCGCGAGCAGCTCCCACAGGGTGCGGGAGGTGGCGAGGTCGTCATCGGTACCGGTCATGGGGGCTCCCAGCGTCGGCCGTTCCGGCGGCAGGCGTGGCGCGAAGCGCGCGGCGCCACGCCTTGTCGGTCCATGGAGTGGAGGCTAGCCTCATTTCTGACGGAGCGTCAGAAAACTTGGAGGGCCGCCGTGGAACTGCCCCGCATCGTCAGCGTCGACGACCATGTGATCGAACCGGCCCACCTCTTCGCCTCCTGGCTCCCCGCCCGCTTCCACGACCGCGGCCCCCGCCCGATCACCACCGGCATCGGCCAACTCGTCTACAGCGGCGGCAAGTACACCGTCTCCATGGACCCCGACGGCCCGCCCGCCGACTGGTGGGTCTACGAGGGCCTCGCCTTCCCGTACAAGCGCAACATCGCCGCCGTCGGCTTCGACCGCGACGACATGACCCTGGAGGGCATCACGCGGGGGGAGATGCGCCCCGGCTGCTTCGACCCGGCGGAGCGCCTCAAGGACATGGACCTCAACCACGTGGAGGCGTCCCTGTGCTTCCCGACCTTCCCCCGGTTCTGCGGCCAGACCTTCGCGGAGGCCCATGACAAGGAGGTCGCGCTCGCCTGCGTACGCGCCTACAACGACTGGATGGTCGAGGAGTGGTGCGGCGACAGCGGCGGCCGGCTCATCCCGCTCTGCCTCATCCCCCTGTGGGACATCTCCCTCGCCGTCGCCGAGATCCACCGCAACGCCGCCCGGGGCGTGCGCGCGGTGACCTTCAGCGAGATCCCCACCCACCTCGGCCTGCCCAGCATCCACTCCGGCTACTGGGACCCCTTCTTCGCCGCCTGCCAGGAGACGGGCACCGTCGTCAACATGCACATCGGGTCGTCGTCGCAGATGCCCGCCGCCTCACCGGACGCCCCGGTCGCGGTGCAGGCGACCCTGTCCTTCAACAACGCCATGGCCTCGCTGGCCGACTTCCTCTTCAGTGGCGTACTGGTGCGCTTCCCCAGCCTCAAACTCGCCTACAGCGAGGGGCAGATGGGCTGGATCCCGTACGCCCTGGAGCGCGCCGACGACGTCTGGCGGGAACACCGCGCCTGGGGCGGCGTGCGCGACCTGATCCCCGAACCGCCCTCCACCTACTACTACCGGCAGGTCTTCTGCTGCTTCTTCCGCGACAAACACGGCATCGCGTCACTCGATGCGGTGGGCCGCGACAACGCCACCTTCGAGACCGACTACCCCCATGTCGACTCCACCTTCCCCCACACCAAGGACGTCGCGCTCGACCACGTCCGCGGTCTCGACGAGGAGACCGTCCACAAACTGATGCGCGGCAACGCCATCCGCATGCTCGGCCTCGGCCTCGGCCTCGGCCTCGACCGGCCGGGCAGGTGAGGTGCCGTGGACATCGGCTCCACGGCGGAGGAGGAAGCCTTCCGGCACCGGCTGCGCGCATGGCTGCGCGAGACGCTGCCGAAGCTGCCGCCGCGGCCGCCCGCCACCGACTGGCCCGCGCGGCGCGCCCACGACTGCACCTGGCAACGGGCCCTGTACGACGCCGGATACGCGGGACTGCACTGGCCCGCCGAGGCCGGTGGCCGCGGCGCCACCCCCGCGCAGCACCTGATCTTCCTGGAGGAGACGGAACGAGCCGGCGCGCCCTATGTGGGCGCCAACTTCGTCGGCCTGCTGCACGCGGGGCCCACCATCGCCGCGGAGGGCGACGCCGCACAGCGGGCCCGGTGGCTCCCACCGATCCTGCGGGGCGACGAGATCTGGTGCCAGGGCTTCTCGGAGCCCGAGGCGGGATCCGACCTCGCTGCCCTGCGCACCCGCGCCGTCCGCGACGGTGACTCCTACGTCGTCACCGGCAGCAAGATCTGGACCTCGCACGCCGAGGTCGCCGACTGGTGCGAACTGCTCGTCCGTACCGACCCTTCGGCCCCCCGGCACCGGGGCATCACCTGGCTCGCCCTGCCGATGGACGCGCCCGGCGTGACCGTGCGGCCCCTGCGGACCCTCGCCGGGTCCGACGAGTTCGCCGAGGTCTTCCTCGACCGGGTGCGGGTGCCGGTCGCCAACCGGGTCGGCGCGGAGAACGACGGCTGGCGCGTCACCATGGTCACCCTCGCCTTCGAACGCGGCACGGCCTTCGCGGGCGAGGTCGTCGCCTGCCGCCGCACTCTCACCCGGATCGCCCGCACGGCCCGCGCGAACGGCCGCTGGGACGACGCCGTGCTCCGCCGCCGCCTGGGGCGGCTCAACGCCGAGTTCGCGGCGCTGTGGCGGCTCATCCAGTGGAACGTGAGCGAGGCGGACCACGCGGCACGCACCGGCGGCAGCGGCGTGCCGGGCGAGACCGGCTCGGTCTTCAAGCTGCGCTACTCCGAAGCGCGCCAGGAGCTCTACGAGGCCGCGGCCGCCGTCCTGGGCCCGGAGTCCCTGGACACCGGTCAGGCGTGGACGGTGGACCGGCTCTCCTCGCTCTCCTACACGATCGCCGCGGGCACCTCCCAGATCCAGCGGAACATCGTCGCCGAGCGCGTCCTCGGCCTGCCCAAGGCGCGGTGACCATGGACTTCCGGCTGACCGACGACCAGCGCGCCCTCCAGGCGGGAATGCGCGCGCTCTTGGCGGCCCGGTATCCGCGCGAGAAGCTGCGGGCCGCGGTGGACGCCCCATACGTCCTGAACGGGGTGCTGGAGGCCCAGGAGGACGGCGGGGCCCCGGGGGCTCATGAGGCAGCGGAACCCTCCGTGGACCGGCGGCTGTGGGCGGCGCTCGGCGACGCCGGCTTCTTCGCGCTGCGGCTGCCGGAGGAGGACGGCGGGGCGGGCCTCGGACTGCCGGAAGCCGTACTCCTCTTCGAGGAAGCGGGACGAGCCCTGCTGCCCGGCCCGCTGGCCGCCACCCAACTGGCCGCCGGCCTGGTGCCCGGCGCGGCCGAAGGCACCCGGATCGTCACCGCCCTGGACGGCCCCGGCGTCACCGAGCACCTCGCGTCCGCCGACGCCGTACTGCTGCTCACCGGCGACACCGCCCGGCTGCTGCCCGTGGCCGCCGGTACGGGCCCGAGCGCCCTGGCGGCGGCCCCCTTCCGCTCCGTCGATCCGCTCACACCCCTGCACCGCGTACGGGACCTGCCATCTCCCGCACGCACGGGCGCGCTTGGCGCCGCGGCCGGTGCCGCCGGGCTGCGCCGTGAGGCGGCTCTGCTGACCGCCGCGCAGCAACTCGGCAGCGCCCGCGCCACCATCGCGCTCGCCGTCTCCCACGCGCGCCACCGCACCCAGTTCGGGCGCCCGGTCGGCTCCTTCCAGGCTGTGCAACACCTGTGTGCCCAGATGCTCGTACGCACCGACCTCGCTCGCGCGGCCGTCTACGCCGCGTCATTGACCGAGGACCCCGCCGAGACCGCGGGCGCGAAGCTGCTTGCGGACAGTGCTGCTATCCGCAACGCCCGTGACTGTCTGCAAGTGCACGGTGGCCTGGGCTTCACCTGGGAAGCCGGCATTCATCTGCATCTCAAACGCGCCTGGGTAAGGGCCTTTCAGTGGCAGTCGACCGAAGAATCGGAGGAATTCCTTGCGAATGAACTGTTGATGGACGCCGCCGGAGAAAATGCGCCAGATGTTTGGTGGGACACCCTGGGCGAGGAAAATGTCCAGGCTTAATCGGCATGGGTGAAATGCCGGTCATGTCATACCTAACTGATCACAGAACGTCGATATCAGGCTGTGTCCTATGCGTTACTCGTCACTGGGTGGAGTCGGCCCCGCCCTCGGGTACTCTCCCTTGGATGCGAGTGGTTCAGGGGCGCAACAAGTCGGGTGTTGTCCACGCGGCAACGCCGGGCGGGAAAATGTCCGACGCTCGTCTCGGACCGGGGCCTCTGGCTCTCCGATGTTCGAGTCTCCGCAGTGCGCGTCGCACAGTGTGCAGTACGCATACTCCTTTGCGCCGGAATATGCCCGAAGCGCTTGTTGGGGTGACTGTGCGTCAACCATGCTGTCTCGGAGCGGGATCACGTTCCGTGACCCCATGGAGACGCGAGGCGTTGTGTCCGCCGGTTCGGATGGTGTGAGCGGTGCAGGTGCTTCAGATGCAGATGGAGGTCCGGGCCGATCCCGCGGAGGTGGGACGGGCCCGCAGGTGGGCGAGGTCGCGACTGGCCGGCTCCGGCATAGGCGTCGATGAGCCCCTGGCGGAGACGCTGATCCTGCTCATCTCGGAGCTCGTCACCAACGCCGTGGTGCACACCGGCTGTCCGGCCGTGCTGCGCATGCTCTTCCCGGACGCCGCCGATGTCTCCGGCCAGGCCGGGCTCTGCGCGGGCACCGTCCGCGTGGAGGTCGCCGACATCAGCGCCCGCCCTCCCCGCCCGCGACGTGCCGAGGGCGACGACACCGGCGGCCGGGGCCTGGAGCTGGTGGACGGTCTCGCCGACCGCTGGGGCTGGCAGCCCGAGGGAGCGGGCAAGCGCATCTGGTGCGAGGTCGACCGGGGGCGGGCCCCCTGGGTCGGCGCTTTCGAGTCGCCACGCGCCGTCACAAATCGGGCTTAGTCGACAAAGTCCAGACCAGGTGTTGACGTGAAGTGTCCACGTGATCACCCTTGGACGCAGCGATTCGTTGCGAGGGGACGTCGAGGGGCCCGTTCGTACTGGGCTGCTTGGCGAGTACGGGTCGCGGTCCGGCGCGGACAGGGCTTGCGCGCCGGAGCCGGCGGCGGCGTGCGGTGCCGTGCTCGGGGTGCGCATCGGCGCGCCGCCGCCCGCCCACTTCTTCGTGGGTGAGGGGGAGTTCCCGGGGTCGCTTCTGTGGCTGCTCCAGCCGGGGGAATGTAGTCGGTCGAGGCGGAGTCGCCCCCCTGCGGTCAGAGGATCGCGACCGGTGCGACCGGCGAACCGGTCCCGCCCGCGAAGGGCTCCGGCGTGGCCGTGAGCAGGAAGGCGTAGCGCCCCTCTTCCGCGCATGCTCGCGACAGCTCCTCCAGGTTCCAGCTCTGCCCCTGTGGCATCCCCATCTCGACGAGGTCGAGCGCGTGCACCGGAAGCCACAGCCCGGTCACCTCCGGCGGGACGATCTCGAAGGTCAGGGTGTCGTTGGCGACCGCCGCGACATCCCGGGCGTGGAACCACTCGGGTGTGCGGAACGACAGTCCGGGCGACGGATGGCCGTACGCCTGCCGGGCGCCCGCCAGATACACCTGGATCTGCCCCGTCCGCACCAGCACGACGTCCCCCGCTCGCACCGTGACCCCCGCGAGCTCCTCTGCGGCGTCCAGGTCCTCCGGGCCGACGGCGTATCCGGTGGCGAGTCGCTCGACCCCGTGGGCGCGGGCGACGTCGAGCAGGACCCCGCGCGAAACGATGTGCCGGACCTTCTCGATGCCGTGGTACGCCGCGCCTCCGTGGGCGGTGATCGAGCTCGCCGGACGGCCGTTGTAGATCTTGCCACCGTGCGAGATGTGAGCGAGCCCGTCCCAGTGCGTCCCCGCCTGAAGGCCCATGGTCACGGCGTCGTCGCTGCTGGCGACGGCGCCCGGGCCGAACAATTCCACATTGATCGAGACCATCGTGTGCAGGGGGTTGACCCTGCCGGGGATCAGCCCGGTCTGGATCCCCTCCTGCCGCAGCGGCACGGCCAGCGGGACGCGGCGGCCCGTGCGCACCGTCGAGACGGCGGCGCGGACGACCTCGTTCGTGATCAGGTTGAGGGTCCCGATCTCGTCCTCCTTGCCCCAACGGCCCCAGTTGTTGACGCGTTTGGCCATGTCGTAGAACTCCGCCGGCAAAGACATGCGTCCCTCCCCGGATCCGGGCCCCGCCGGGTCTTGTGTCCGGGCCCGCCCTGCTCAAAAATCTAACGGACCGTCAGAAACGCGGAAGGGGTGCCGCATGGGTGACTTCCTGACCGGCAAGGTGATCGCCGTCACCGGCGCCGGCCGTGGCATCGGGCGTGCGGTCGCCCTGGCCTGCGCGGCCGAAGGGGCGAGCGTCGTCGTCAACGACTACGGCGTGTCCGTCGACGGCGCCGAACCGGCCAGCGATGTCGCCGCCGCCGTGGTCAAGGAGATCGAAGCGGCGGGCGGCCGGGCGACAGCGCTCGCGGACGACGTGTCGACCATGGCGGGCGGTCAGAGGGTCGTCGATACCGCGGTGACCCGGTACGGCCGGCTCGACGGAGCCGTGTGCGCCGCGGGCATCCTCCGGGAACGGATGCTCTTCAACATGAGCGAGGAGGAGTGGGACCAGGTCATCGCCACCCACCTCAAGGGGACCTTCACCGTCTTCCGCGTCGCCTCCGCGCTCATGCGCCGGCAGGGGCACGGCGCGCTCGTCGGCTTCACCAGCGGCAACCACCAGGGCAGCGTGGCCCAGGCCAACTACTCCGCCGCCAAGGGCGGCATCATCTCGCTCGTCCGCAGCGCCGCCCTGGGGCTGCACAAATACGGCGTCACCGCCAACTGCGTGGCCCCCGTGGCCCGTACACGGATGTCAGCCGGGGTGCCGATGGAACTGACCGAGATCGGCGAACCCGAGGACGTCGCCGCCATGGTGGTCTACCTCCTCGGCGATCAGGCGCGCGAACACGGCATCACCGGGCAGGTCTACACCGTGGCCGGTCCCAAGATCGCGGTCTGGGCCCAGCCGCGCGAACTGCGCGCCGCGTACGCCGACGGCGCCTGGACCCCGCGGAAGATCGCGGACCACCTCCCCGGCACCGTCGGCACCGACCCGATGCCGCTGCTCGCGAGGCTGGAAGCGATGGCCAAGGCCGCTGCCGCCCATGAGCGGCCCAACGCCTGACCGCGTGCGCGGGGTACCTGCCCCGGTCACGGCCTCCTCAGGGCGCCACGGGCCGCGATCACCCATCGTCCCCGCGCCGAGTGAGCGTGGAAGGGCGCCGCAGGGAGAGGACAGAGCGTGGACTACGCATTCGGGCCGGAGGACCAAGCCTTCCGGGAAGAGGCGCGCGGCTGGCTCGCCGGACACCTCGCTTCCGACCCGGCCCCCACACCTCGTGCCTGGGAGCGTGAACTCGGCACCGGTGGCTGGATCGGCCTCGCCTGGGACACCACTCACGGCACCTATGGCAACCGCACCACCGGCCTGACCGGACAGGTCGTCTGGGCCGAGGAGTACGCGCGGGCAGGGGCACCCGCCCGCCTCGGCCACATGGGCGAGAACCTCCTCGCCCCCACGCTCCTCGCCCATGGCACCCCCGCCCAGCGCGGCCGGTTCCTGCCAGCCATCGCCCGGGGCGAGGCCATCTGGTGCCAGGGCTACAGCGAGCCCGATGCCGGCTCGGACCTCGCCGCCCTCCGTACCTCCGCCGTCCTCACCGGCACGGGCGGGACCTACCGCATCACCGGACAGAAGACCTGGACCTCCCACGCCCATGAAGCGGACTGGTGCTTCCTGCTGGCCCGCACCACCGAAGGGGCGCGGCGGCACCACGGACTCTCCCTTCTGCTCGTGCCGATGGACCAGCCCGGCCGGATCGAGTTCCGCCCGATCCGCGACATGTCGGGGGCCGCCGATTTCAACGAGGTGTTCTTCGACGGCGCCGAGGCCCGCGCCGAAGACCTCGTCGGCGGGGAGGGCAACGGCTGGCGGGTCGCCATGGACCTCCTCGGGCGGGAGCGCGGGCTGTCCACACTCGCCCAGCAGATCGGCTTCGCCACCGAGTTGGAGGGGCTCATCCGCCTCGCCCTGGAGACGGGGGTCGCAGCGGAACCGGTCACCCGCGACCGGATCGTACGGCACTGGGCCCAGCTGCAGGCCATGCGCTGGAACGCCCTGCGCACCCTGGGATCGCCCGACGGTCCTGGGGCCCCCTGCGTCGCGAAGCTCCTGTGGGGCCGCTGGCACCAGGAGCTCGGCGAACTGGCGATGGAGATCCGTGGCCCGGCCGCCACCCTCGGCCCGGGCGCCTGGGATGCCGATCGTCCCTATGAACTCGACGCTCTGCAATGCCTGTTCCTCTTCTCGCGTGCCGACACCATCTACGGCGGGTCGGACGAGATCCAGCGCACCGTCATCGCCGAGCGCGTGCTCGGCCTGCCGAAGGAGCCGCGTCCATGACGGCGTACGGACTGTGGATCGACGGCTCATGGCGCTCACCGGAAAAAGGGCACTATGCAGTTGTCAATCCGGCGACCGAAGAGGTCGTCGGGGAGGCCCCGGAGGCGACTCCCGCCGAAGTCGCCGATGCCGTGACCGCCGCGCGGGCCGCTCAGGACGGCTGGTCCCGTACGGATCCGCGCGAGCGCGCGGCCGTTCTGGACCGGACAGCGGAACTGCTCGATGAACGTGCGAAGGAACTGACTCCTCTCCTCCAGGCGGAGACGGGCGCGACGGTCCGCGTCGCGACGGCTTTGCAACTGCCCCCGGCGGTCGACCGGTTCCGCCGATACGCGCGGGGAGCGCTCGAGCCGGATGTCGTCCCGCTCGGGCCCTGCCCCGTGAAGAGGACCCCGCTGGCGCCCGGCGGCCTGCTGGGCGCCGCCGCGGTCCGGCGCCCCGTGGGCGTCGTCTGCTGCATCACCTCCTACAACTTCCCGCTCGTCAATCTCGCGGGCAAGGTCGCACCCGCCCTGGCCATGGGGAACGCGGTCGTCGCCAAGCCGGCGCCGCAGGACCCGCTCTGCTGTCTCGCGCTGGGACCGCTCCTCAAGGAGGCGGGCCTTCCGGACGGCGTATTCAACGTCGTCACCGGCTCGCACCCCGCCACGGGTGAGGCACTCGTGTCCCACCCCGGTGTCGACATGGTGAGCTTCACCGGGTCCACCACTGTCGGGAAGAAGATCGCCGAAGCCGGGGGGAGGTCGATGAAGCGCACCCTGATGGAGCTGGGCGGCAAGGGCGCGGCCATCGTCCTGGAGGATGCCGACGACGAAGTGCTCAAGTCGGCGATCGGGGCGGTCGGTTCGGTCTGGTCGTTCCACAGCGGGCAGATCTGCACGGCGCCGACCCGGGTGCTCGTCCACCGGTCGTCGTACGAGAAGGTCGTCACCGGTCTCTCACACTACGCGCGGACGCTGACGATCGGGAGCCCTGTGGATAACTCCACGATCGTGGGCCCGTTGATCTCCGCCGCGCAGCGCGACCGCGTCGAGGCGTACATCGCCGGAGCCCGCGCGGAAGGTGCCCGCGTCGCCGTGGGCGGCACCCGCCCCGGCCTCGACCGCGGCTTCTACGTCGCGCCCACCTTGATCACGGACGCCACCCCGGACATGACCGTCGCCCGCGAGGAGGTGTTCGGGCCCGTCGTCGTGGCCCTTCCCTTCGAGGACGAGGACGAGGCCGTCCACATCGCCAACAGCACCTCGTACGGCCTCTACGACTACGTCTTCAGCGCCGACGCCGGCCGGGCCTGGGCCCTCGCCGCCCGCCTGCGCTGCGGCAACGTCGGGATCAACACGCTGCAACGGCACCCCGAGACACCGTTCGGCGGATTCAAGGAGAGCGGCGTCGGCCGGGACGGCGGCTCCTTCGGGCTGGACGCGTACAGCGAACTCCAGTCCGTCGTCTGGCCCGCCTGAACCGCCCCAGTCCGCCCCGTACACCAGCCGCCGAGAGGACGGACCAGCCATGAGAGGTGTCATCTTCGACGGCGAGCGTGCCCAGGTCGTCGACGACCTCGTCGTCCGCGCGCCGGGACCCGGCGAGGTGCTCGTCGCCGTGTCCGCCGCCGGTCTCTGCCACAGCGATCTGTCCGTCATCGACGGCACCATCCCCTACCCCGTCCCGGCGGTGCTCGGGCACGAAGGGGCGGGAGTGGTGGAAGAGGTCGGTTCCGGCGTCACCCACGTGGCGCGCGGCGATCACGTCGCACTCTCCACACTCGCCAACTGTGGCGCGTGCGCCGAGTGCGACCGCGGCCGGCCGACCATGTGCCGCAGGTCGATCGGCATGCCCGGCAGGCCCTTCGCCCGGCGCGGGGGCAAGCTCTACCAGTTCGCGTCCAGCTCCGCCTTCGCCGAGCGGACGGTCGTCGAGGCGGTCCAGGCGGTCAGGATCCCCGCCGACGTGCCACCGGCCTCGGCGGCCGTCATCGGGTGCGCCGTCGTGACCGGTGTGGGCGCGGTCCTCAACCGGGCCAGGGTCCGCCAGGGTGACTCCGTCGTCGTCATCGGAGCGGGCGGCGTCGGGCTGAACGTCCTCCAGGGCGCGCGCGTCGCGGGCGCCTCGGTCGTCATCGCTGTCGACGCGAACCCCGGGAAGGAGCGCGCGGCCCGGCAGTTCGGGGCGACGCACTTCGTCGACGCCTCCGGCCCGGACGGCATCCGGGCGGCCGTGCGCGCGATCCTGCCCAGCGGAGCCGACCACGCCTTCGAATGCGTCGGGGACGCGGGTCTCGTGCGGGAGGCGGTCGGCCTCCTCGACCGGCACGGGCAGGCGGTGCTGCTCGGCGTGCCGCCCGCCACCGCCGAGGCGTCCTTCCCCGTCTCGTCCCTCTATCTGGACAAGTCGATACTGGGCTGCCGTTACGGCTCGTCCCGCCCGCAGCACGACATCGCCCTCTACGCCCGGATGTACGCAGAAGGCCGTCTCCTGCTGGACGAACTGGTCACCGCGGCCTACCCGGTCGAGGACTTCGCGAAGGCCGTCGACGACACCCTGGGCGGACAAGTGGCACGCGCCGTACTGACCTTCACCTGACCGCTGTCGGGCCGGCGGCGGGCCACCGTCGGGCCGGCGTCGGGACCGGCGGTGGATCAGGGCTGGGCGGCCGTCGGTGCCGTCCGGAACGTACGCCGGTACGCCGTCGGCGACACGCCCAGCGCGGCCTGGAGGTGCTGCCGCATGGACGCCGCCGTGCCGAATCCCGCGTCCCGCGCCACCTGGTCCACGGAGAGGTCGCTGTCCTCCAGCAGGTGCCGCGCCCGCTCCACCCGCTGCTGGGTCAGCCACTGCCCGGGGCTGATCCCGACCTCCTCCCGGAAGCGGCGGGTGAAGGTCCGTACGCTCATTGCCTCCTGCTCGGCCATGTCCCGCAGCTGGATGGGCTCGTGCAGCCGCCCCAGCGCCCACGCGCGCGCCGCGGTCGTCGTCGCGAACTGCGGCTCCGGCACGGGGCGGTGGACGTACTGGGCCTGGCCGCCGTCGCGGTGCGGAGGCACCACACTGCGCCGGGCCACCTCGTTGGCCACGGCGGAACCGTGGTCGCGCCGCACGATGTGCAGGCACAGATCGATACCGGAGGCCACCCCCGCGGAGGTCAGCAGATCGCCGTCGTCGACGAACAGCACGTCGGCGTCCACCCGGACCGACGGGAACAGCCGCTGGAAGTGATCGGTGCTGCTCCAGTGGGTGGTGGCCGGACGTCCGTTGAGGAGCCCGGCGGCCGCCAGGATGAACGACCCGGTGCAGATGGAGACCAGGCGCGTGCCGGGGCGTATGTGCGCGAGGGCGGCGGCCTGGGCCTCTTCGAGCTTGCCCTCGGTGTAGGGGAGGCCGAGGTCGTACGACGCGGGGACGACGACGGTGTCGGCCTCCGCGAGAGCCTCCGGGCCGCGCTCGACGGTGATGGAGAAGTCGGCGTCGGTCCGCACGGGGCCCGGCGCGAGCGCGCACGTCACCACCTCGTACAGCGGCTCGTCGGACGGTGTCCTCGCCTTGCCGAAGATGCGGTACGGGATGGAGAGCTCGAAGGGGATGACGCCCGTCAGGGCGAGGACCGCGATGCGGTGCGGCCGTCCGTCCGGGCGGCGGTCCGCACGCCCGGCCTCGGTGTTCTGCGGCATGTCCATAGCGTCCCCCCACGTCCTTCCCGGGCGGTCCCCCGCCCTTCTCCGACCAGTCTGCGGCCAGGCACTGACAATCCCCGGCCCGTGCCGACAAGGCTGCCGCAGACCCATGGCCTTCCGGACCATCATGGCCCGATCCTTGCGAATGCTGTCCTTCCGGCCACTCGTTCGTATCCAGTGTGCTCCCGATCCTGATGACGTGCCCCAGACAACTCCTCGTCCCGCCCGCCTTGCGGAGCGCACACCGCGCGGCGAGCGCCGGACCCGGATCCACCGTGCCTGGTTCGTCGCTCTCGTCACCTTCGTGACCATCATCGGAGCCGCCGGGTTCGCCTCCCTGCCCGGCCTGCTGATCGAACCGCTGCACGCGGAGTTCGGCTGGTCACGCGGCACCGTCGGCTTCGCCGCCTCCGTCAACCTCGCCCTCTACGGGCTCACCGCGCCCTTCGCCGCGGCCCTCATGGACCGCTTCGGCATCCGCAGGGTCGTCGCCTGCGCCCTGACGGTGATCGCGGCGGGCGCGGGGCTGACCGTCTTCATGACGGAGAGCTGGCAGCTCGTCCTGTGCTGGGGTGTGCTGGTCGGTCTCGGCAGCGGCTCGATGGCTCTCGCTTTCGCGGCGACCGTCACGAACCGGTGGTTCGTCGCCCGGCGCGGACTGGTCACCGGCATCCTCACCGCCGCGGGCGCCTCCGGACAGCTGATCTTCCTCCCGCTGCTCTCCTGGATCGTCGAACACCACGACTGGCGGCCCGCGGCGCTGATCGTGGCCGCCGCCGCGCTCGCCGTCGTCCCCTTCGTCTGGCTGCTGCTGCGCGACCACCCGGCGGACGTCGGCCTCTCCGCGTACGGGGCGCCGGAGTACACACCGAAACCCGCGCCCGTCTCCGGTGCGGCCCGGCGCGCGGTGCGAGCTCTGGTGAAGGCGGCCCGCACCGGTCCCTTCTGGCTGCTCGCGGGCACCTTCGCGATCTGCGGCGCGTCCACGAACGGACTGGTCAAGACGCACTTCGTGCCCGCCGCCCACGATCACGGGATGCCGGTCACGGCGGCCGCCGGACTGCTCGCGGTGGTCGGTGTCTTCGACGTCGTCGGGACGATCGCCTCCGGCTGGTTCACCGACCGGTTCGAGGCACGCAGGCTGCTCGCCGTCTACTACGGGCTGCGGGGTGTCTCGCTGATGTTCCTGCCGATGCTGATGGCCCCGGCGGTGCACCTCCCGATGGTCTTCTTCATCGTCTTCTACGGGCTCGACTGGGTGGCCACCGTGCCGCCGACCATCGCCCTGTGCCGCGAGCACTACGGGGACGACAGCGCGATCGTCTTCGGCTGGGTGCTCGCCTCCCACCAGGTGGGCGCCGCCCTGGTCGCGTTCCTGGGCGGTGCGGCCCGCGACGCCCTCGGCTCGTACGACCTCGTCTGGTACGCCTCCGGAGCGCTGTGCGCGGTGGCCGCGCTGATGGCTCTGGTCATCCGGAGGAGGCCGTCCCGGGTCCCGGCGGCCGCCCCCGTTGTGTGATCCCTCTTGCGATCCGCGCCTGCGGTCTTGCGCCGGTCACGGCCGCGAGGTGTTGTTGGCTCGTGTCTGTCGGAGTCTTTCCGACCCTCCGGAAGTGGGCGGCCGCATCGGACCTCATTCCGGTCAAGGCGGGCAATCGGTAAGAATGGTCCGCCGCGACCGCGCCGGTGCGGTGCGTGTGCGGATCTCCTCACCGGTGCGAGCCGGCAGTCCGGAGGGCGGCACTGGTCACGGTCTGTGCGCGGAAGCAACCTCCCGGCCTCTGGGGGAATCTTTCTTGGGGAGAGGGGCGGTTATGACACAGCAGGCCGAGCCGGACGCCAAGCCGGTCGAGGCGGAGGCGGCAGCGGAACCCGAGCAGTCCGCTCGGGCGCCGAAGCGTGCGATGCACGCGGACGGATTCGGCGCGGCGTTCTGCGCGTCGATGGCCGGGCTGTGCGCGGAGGCGGTGATCGGCGGGACGATCGCGGTCCTGGTGATGCTCGCGCGCGAGCACGACGGGCTGCCGCACAACGTGGCCGTGATCATCGCGGCGATCCTCGGCATCGCGTTCTTCGCCGTCCTCGTCAGCGGCTTCGTCACGGGCATCGCGGTGATGCCCGCACTGGGGCTCGCACGGCGCGTGGCACGGCGCACGGGGAGGGCCGAGCGCCTGCGCCTGGATCTCGCCGCGGTGCCGGTGGTCGCGGCCCTGCTGGTGATCGCGTTCGGGGGTGTGGCGGCGCTCGGCAGCCTCGCGTTCGCCCCCGCGCTGTCCTACGTGCTGTGGTGGGCCGGTCTCACCGCCGGACTGCTGCCCGTCACCTTCGTCGCGGCTGTCGCCGGCCGGCGCGTCCGCAAGGGCCGCCCCAAGGGTCTGGTCCGCAGGATCGCGCGCGACGGGGCACTCGCGTGGCTGGCGGTCGCCGTGGTGGGCGCGGGCGTCTACGGCACCGGCCTGGTGAAGGTGTACGAGCCGCCGCAGCTGCACAAGTCGGACCTGGCCGGCACCTGGACCGACGGCCACGGAGGCACGGTCAAGCTCGACTCGGACGGCGGCGCCGTCGCTCAGGGGCTCGACAACTACGTCTGGGACGAGACGGGCAAGGACCGGCCGAAGGACTGCGACGGCTCCGGCAACTGGAAGGCCCTCCGGGAGAACGGCAAGATCGAAAGCGTGGCCCTGCGCATCAAGTCCTGTGAGCTCAGCCGCGACTGGAGTCTCGGCGGTACGCAGAAGAAGCCGCGGATCTACCACGAGATCGGCAAGCCGGGCTCCGGCAAGCGCTATGTGCTGACGAAGGTGGTCGGGCACAAGAAGTAGCCCGGCGGGACGCCTTCAGGGGGCGAACGTCCCGAGCGTGCCCCTGTGGAAGAGCAGCGGCCGCGCTCCGGCCGCGGCCTCGTCCGCCCCGAGTGCCTCGACGCTCCCGACGACGATCAGGTGGTCCCCGCCGGTGTGCACGGCGTGGACCGTGCAGTCGACCCATGCCGGGACGTCCGCGAGGCGGGGGGAACCGGTCACAGGGGACGGCTCGTGCCGTACGCCCGCGAACTTGTCGGCCGTCCGCGCACCGCTGACCGCGAAGGCCCGGCAGAGCTCTTCCTGTTCCGCGCCGAGGATGTTGACGCAGAAGACACCGGCGCGGGCGATGCGCGGCCAGGTGGAGGACGTACGGGCCACCATGAAGACGACCAGCGGCGGGTCGAGGGAGAGGGAGGCGAAGGACTGGCAGGAGAAGCCCGCGGGCGGCTCGCCGTCCTGGCCCGGCGCGGTGACGACGGTGATGCCGCTGGCGAAGTGGCCGAGCACGCGCCGGAACTTGTCCGGCGCCGGCGGAACCCGCTCGTCCGCCCGTACGGCCCGCAGCTCCGGCCGTGGCAGGGGGTCGACAGGCGGCGGTTCCGGGCGGGGCGGGCCGACAGGCCCCGGTGGCGCGGAGGTCGGCGCTCCGGTCGACCGCAGGTACCGCACGGCGGCTGCGGCCATGCCCGCGTGTCCCATCATGGCTCCATTGAAACTGACGGCGGGTCAGCTTGGAAGGGTCGGGCGCCGCTAAGGGGTGTCTGATGGATCTCCGTGGGGAAGGAGCGGCGTCCGGTGCGTGCTCTCGGCGTGCCGGACGGAAGTCCTCGTACTGGGCGTACTCGGGTTTTCGGCCGGTGCGGCGAGAGTGCGTGCCGGGCGTCGCGACGCCGCGGAGATCCATCAGACACCCCTTAACGGCCCCGGAAGCGCGGAGCGCGGCGTTCCGTGAAACTCGCCAAGCCCTCCCGGGCGTCCGCTGTCGTCATGTTGATCTCCTGCGCGGCGGCCTCCGCGGCGAAGGCCGCCGCCCGGTCGGCGTCGAGGGAGGCGTTGACCAGCTGCTTGGTCAGGGCGAGGGTGCGCGTCGGTCCGGCGGCCAGCCGCTCCGCCCAGGCGCGGGCCGTCCCGGCCAGCTCGCCATCGGGCACCACCCGGTTCACCAGCCCCAGCCGTTCCGCCTCTTCGGCGGAGACGGTATCGCCGAAGAACATCAGCTCCTTCGCGCGCCGCGGGCCCACGAGGCGCGGGAGGAGATAGGCACCGCCCCCGTCGGGGACCAGGCCGCGGCGCACGAACACCTCGGTGAACTGCGCCGATTCGCCCGCCAGTACAAGATCACAGGCCAGCGCGAGGTGCGCGCCGAGCCCGGCGGCGATGCCGTTCACGGCGGCGATCACGGGCTTCTCGCAGTCCAGGACCGCGCCGATCAGCCGCTGCGCGCCACGTTGGATCACGCGGGCGACATCGCCCGGTACGGGCCCGCCGGGCCGGGGCGGGGAAGCCGAGCGAAGATCGGCGCCGGCGCAGAAGGCCCTGCCGGTCGCGGTGACGACAACGGCCCGCACGGCTGGGTCGGCGGAAGCGTCAAAAAATCTTGAAATTAATTGTTCTCGCAGGTCAGCGGTGATGGCGTGGAGAGCTTCAGGGCGATTGAGCGTGATCCGCAGAACCCCGTTGTCAGTGGCGTCGAGTATCACTGAGGCATCGGAGCGGACGGGCCCGGGGGGCTCGGTGGGCCCGTCCGCTCCGGTGATGCCGTCGGACGTTTCACGGGGGGAGACGGGCATGGGGAAGCTCCTGGTTATCGGGGTCGCCGCGAGGGGCTCAGCGGCAGAAGGCCAGCGCGTCCAGGGCCACGGCGCCCTGGCCGCGGTCCAGCACCACAAGGGGGTTGATGTCGAGCTCGGCGAGCTCGCCGTCCAGCTCCAGGGCCATGCGCTGCACGCGCAGGACGGTCTCCACGAGCGCGTCCACGTCGGCCGGGGGCGCTCCCCGGACCCCGTCCAGCAAGGCGCTGCCACGCAGTTCACCGAGCATCGCGCGGGCCCGGTCCTCGCCGAACGGCGGTACGCCCACGGCGGTGTCGCGCATCACCTCGACCAGTACCCCGCCCAGTCCCACCGTCACGGTGGGGCCGAAGAGCGGGTCCGGCGAGATCCCGACCGCCATCTCCACGCCGTGCCCGACGAGTTGGCAGACGAGGACGCCGTCCAGGGGCAGCCCCTCGTAGCGGGCGATGTCGGTGAGCTCGCGGTACGCGTCGCGGACCTGGCTCGCCGAGGTCAGGCCGATCTTCACCAGGCCGAGCTCCGTCTTGTGGGCGAGCTGCGGTCCCGACGCCTTCATCACCACGGGGTAGCCCACCAGCCCGGCGGCCCGGACGGCAGCGGCGGCGCTGGTCACCAGCTGTTCACGGGGCACGCGGATGCCGTACGCGCGCAGGAGTTGCTTCCCCGCGTGTTCGCTGAGCTGCTCGCCCGGCCGCATGAGGGCCTGTGCCTTGCGGGCGGAAGGGGAGAGGGCGCGGGGGGCGTCCTCGAACGGGGAGCGGTAGTGGGCGACGAAGCGGTGGTGGTCGAGATAGGCGCGCACGGCGGTGACGCAGTTGGCGAAGGTGCGGAAGGTGGCAACCCGGGAGGAGCCGAGAAGCGCTTCGCGGTAGGCGTCCTCGGTGCCCACCGGGGAGCCCCAGACCACGCAGACGAGCTTGTCGGTCTCCTCCGCGGCCGCCACCAGGTCGCGTACGAGGGTGTCGCTCATGGGCGGGAAGGGGCCGGGGATCGGGCAGATGAGCACGCCGACGGAAGGGTCGGCGAGGACGGCATCGATGATCTTGCGGCCGCGCCAGTCGCCGACGGGGTGGCCGCCGCTGTCGACGGGGTTGGAGACGGAGAGGTAGTCCGGGATCCACTGGTGGAGCTCGCGCTGCTTCGCGGCGGGGAGGGTGGGGAGGTCGAGACCGGCGACGGTGGCCAGGTCGGCGAAGTGGGCACCCGTGCCGCCGGATATCGAATAGACGGCGACCCCGGCGGCCCGTGGCGGGCGGGCGCGGGCGAGCAGGGCCGAGGTGTCCTGGAGCTCGTCGAGGCCGTTGACGCGGATCACGCCGAACTGCCGCATGGCGGCGTCCACCACGTCGTCGGCGCCGGTCAGCTTGCCGGTGTGGGAGGCGGCCGTGCGGGCGCCGGTCTCGGTGCGGCCGACCTTGACGGTGACGACGGGCACCTTGTGCCGGGCCGCCCGGTCGGCGGCCAGCAGGAAGGAGCGGCCGTCCTTGAGCCCTTCCACATACGCGGCGATGGCCCCGACCTCCGGCCGGGTGGCGAAGTAGGAGATGAAGTCCGCGCACTCCAGGTCGGCCTCGTTGCCGGTCGGGGCCCAGTGCGAGAGCCGGACGCCGATCTCCTGGAGGGAGAAGACGGGGCGGCCCTGGTGGCCTGACTGGGTCACCAGCGCGATCGCCGGGCCGTCGAGGTCGGTGCGGAAGTGCTCGAAGGCGTTGAGGTTGGTGTTCGGGCCGAGCAGCCGGACCCCTGCCCGCCGTGCCGCGGCCGCGAGCCGGGCCTGGGCGGCCGCGCCCTCCGGGCCGGTCTCCGCGAAGCCGGAGGCGAACGCGACGGCGAACGCCGCCTTGCCGTCCGTGGAGTCGGCTCCGGAGGCGGCCAGTTGATCGATGACGGGAAGGGGGTCGCCCACGAGGAGGACGGCGAGATCGATCCGCTCGGGCAGTTCGGCGACGGACGGATGACAGGGGCGGCCGAAGACGCTCCCGCGGGTCGGGTGCACGGGGTGCAGGCGGGCTCCGACCCGGTCGGCCCAGGCGATGAGCTGCCGGGTGATGCCGGTGTTGGGCCGGCCTTCCGTATCCGAGGCACCGACGACGGCGACGGTCTCGGGCCGGAAGAAGCGGTCCAGGTCGGGCACGTCCGAGCGCAGGGGGCGCCCGCTGACATCGAGGTCCTCCACGCCGCCGGCCAGGCCGTGGACGGCGGGGCCGCGTCGTTCGCCGCAGGCCGCCACGCGGGCCGGGCGGGAGGTGGTGGTGAGGGTGCCGTGAGTCGATCCAAGCATCGTTCTCGTCCACTCCTGCTCAAGGGCCGACGGACTGACGTAAGTTCAGGCTACCGATCTGACGTCACGTCAGGAAAGATGTGCGGGATGCTCCGAGGCGGCCCGATGGGTCTCAAGTGCCATGTGAATGCCGGGAGGTTGAGAGGTTGGACGCTGAGGTGCGCCACGATGTGCCCGAGGTGGACGCGTTCACGAGGCCCTACTGGGAGGCCGCCGCGCGGGGCCGTCTGCTCATACGCCGCTGCCGCGCTCCGGGGTGCGGCAGAGCGCATCATCACCCACGGGAGATCTGTCCGCGCTGCTGGAGCGAGGACGTCGTCTGGGAGGAGGCGACCGGCCGCGCCACGCTCCACACCTGGTCGGTCGTCCACGTGAACGACCTTCCGCCGTTCAGCGGCCGGCTGCCGTACGTGGCCGCCGTCGTGGACCTCGCGGAAGGGCCGCGCATGACGACCGAGATCGTCGACTGCCCCGAACACCGGCTGCGGATCGGCATGGACCTGCGGGCGACGTTCCGCGCGGTGCCCGAAACCCCGCTGAAGCTGCCGGTCTTCCGCCCGTGTTGAATGCCGGACATGAAGGAATCGAAGGCATTGGCCCCTGCCTGGATCGGTGAGTTCGACCTCCTGCTGCGCCCGTGGGAGGACGGGGATCTCGATGCCGTGCTGCGGGGCATAGCGGACCCCGAGTTCCGGCGCTGGAACGCCATCACCGTGCCACCGCCGGACGAAGCGGGCGCGCGAGCCTTCCTGGGGCGCCGTGTGGACGGGTGGAAGCAGGGCGACTCCGTGGGGTTCGCGGTCACCGCCCAGGCGGAGGGCCCGGATGCCGTCGTGGGCGGCGTCGGCCTGTCCATGATCGACCACATCCACCGCAGCGCCCGGGTCAGTTACTGGATCCTGCCCGAGTTCCGTGGCCGGGGCTATGCCTCCCGGGCCCTGGAGGCCCTGACGCGGTGGGCGTTCCACGAGGAGCTGCGGCTGCACCGGCTGGAGCTGGGGCACGCGCTCGGCCATGACGCCTCGTGCCGGGTGGCCGAACGCTGCGCGTACGGCCTCGAAGGCACGCTGCGGGGCGCGTTGCCGGGCAGTGACGGTGGGATGTGGGACGTCCATCTCCACGCCCGGCTCGCCACCGACCCGGAGCCCGACCTCATGGCCAGAGCAGCTCGGTGACCCAGTGGCCTCCTCGGCCGCGGCGGTAGCGGAGGCGTACGTGGCGGCGGCGGGCGTCGCCCTGGAAGAACTCGACCTCGTCCGCCTCCAGGACGTACAGCGTCCAGCTGTCCACCGGGGCGTCGGGCTCCCGCAGGGCCCGTTCCCAGGCCGCGTCCGAGGCGCGTTCCAGCTCGGCGAGGGAGGACAGCGGCTCGCTCTGCCTGCCCACCAGAGCGGCCGCCAGGGCGCCGGGGGAGCGCTTGGCCAGGTCGGCCCGGCTCTCCTGGGGGCTCGCGGCTGTCACGGTGCCCAGCACCCGTACTTGACGGCCGGCCGCGGGCCAGTAGAAGCCCAGTGCCGCCTCGGGCCGGGCGGCCAGCTCCCGGCCCTTCCGGCTCGTGCGGTGGGTGGCGAAGTGCCAGCCGTGCGCGTCCGCGTCGTGGAGCATGACGGTCCGCACGGACGGTGTGCCGTGCGCGTCGGCGGTCGCCAGGGTCATCGTGTGCGGCTCGGGCGTCCCGGCCTCGGCGGCCTCGCGCAGCCACTGCTGGAAGAGGGGCAAAGGGTCGGCGGGGGCGTCGGCGGGGTCGAAGCGCGGCAGCTCGGTGTCCCACACCCGCAGGGAGCGCAGCAGTTCACGGAAGGACTCCTGGCGGCTGTCGGCCGTTTCGTCGCTCATGGCGTCCATCCAACCCGCTGCGGGCGTTCCGTTCGACTCCGTTGTGCGGCGGGGGAGCGGAGGGCGGGGATCCGGGTCAGTCGCGCCCCAGGATCAGTGTCCCCGAGGAGCAGAACCAGCCGCCCGTCCCCGAGACGACGGCCAGCCGTGGCAGGGTGCCGTCGCGTCGCCGCACCTGGCGGCCCTCCTCGGCCTCACCCCTGAGCTGGCGTACGGCCTCGACGAGGAGGAAGAGGCCCCGCATGCCGGGGTGGCAGGCGGACAGCCCGCCGCCGTCGGTGTTGACCGGCAGCCCGCCGCCGGTCGTCAGCTGGCCCCCTGCCACGAACGCGCCGCCTTCGCCTTTCGCGCAGAAGCCCAGGTCCTCCAGCGTCACCAGTGTCATGTAGGTGAACGCGTCGTACAGCTCGGCCAGATCCACCTCCTGGGGGGTGACGCCCGCGCGCTGGAAGGCGAGCCGCCCGGAGGCCGCGGCCGGGGACACGGTGAAGTCGTCCCACTCCGACAACGTGGAGTGGGAGAGCGCGGTTCCGGCTCCCAGCACCCACACGGGTGACTTCGCCGTACCGGCCACGTACTCCTCCGCCGCGAGGAGCACGGCACAGCCGCCGTCGGACCGTATGCAGCACTGGAGTTTGGTGAAGGGGTCGGCGATCACCGGTCCGCCGAGCACGTCGTCGACCGTGATCGGATCGCGGTACATGGCATGGGGGTTGAAAAACGCGTTGGCGCGGGTTTGAACCGCGACGTCGGCAAACTGTTCAAGCGTGGTCCCGTACTGATGCATGTGGCGACGCGCGGCCATCGCGTACTTGGCGATGAGCGTGTGCCCGTACGGCGCTTCGAACTGGGCGGGTCCCCGGCTGCCGAAGGAGAGGGCCGCGGTGCGGCGGCCCGCCTTGAGGTCGGCGCGGGCGGTGGAGCCGTAGACGAGCAGGACCGCGTTCGCGTGGCCCAGGGCGATGGCGTCGGCCGCGTGCGCGGCCATGACCTCCCAGGTCGCGCCTCCGACGCCGGTCGAGTCGGCCCACAGGGGCCGCAGCCCCAGATAGTCCGCGATCTCCGTGGGGGCGAGCGTGCCGAGACCGGCGGAGGCAAGTCCGTCGACGACGTCCCGGCCGAGGCCGGAGTCGGCGAGGGCGCGGCGGGCGGCCTGGGCGTGCAGGGCGTACGCGGTGGCGTGGTCGACACGGCCGCAGTCCGAGAGGGAGACACCGACGACGGCTACCTTGCGCGGGCGGTCCGGGCTCATGAATCTGACGGTACATCAGATCAGCTCTGGGAAACTGTGGTTGCGCTGCCTACCATGACGGCCCTTCGGCTTCGGGAGGAGTCCGCCATGGATGCCGCGTTGAGCGACGAGCAGAACGAGATCCGGCGCACCCTGCGAGAGCTGCTACTCAAACGCTGCGGGCCGGAAGAGGTCAGAGCGGCGGTCCGTACGGCGACCGGTTACGACGAGGCCCTGTGGGCGCTTCTCGCGGAGCGGCCGGGGCTGCCCGGCCTGGCGGTGGAGACGCGCTACGGAGGAGCGGGCTGCGGGCCCACGGAGGCGGCGCTGGCCGCCGAGGAGACGGGCCGGGTGCTGCTGCCGTCCCCACTGCTGGCCACCGCCGGTCTGGTGGCACCGCTCGTCGCGGCACTCGGCACGGAGACGCAGCGCGCGAAGCTGCTGCCGCCACTGGCCACCGGCGAGCTGACGGGAGCGCTGGTGCTGCCGGGCGGCCGCCTGGCGGCCGCGCTCGGGCTGACCGGGGCGAATGACGGGCACTGGGCCGGAGGCGGCCGGGCGGGCGGCATCCAGGCGCGGCCGGCCGCCGACGGCGAGGGCTGGCGGCTGTACGGCGAGGCGGCACAGGTGCTCGACGGGCACAGCGCGGGCCTGCTGCTCGTCGCGGCCCACGCGGGGGGATACGCGCGCGGCAGGACGCTCCTGTTCGCCCTGCTGTCGCAGGGAGCGCGCGGCGTGACCCGTACCCGGCTGACCACCTTGGACGAGACGCGGTCGCAGGCCCGCGTCGAACTGCGCGATGCCGCGGCCGAACTGCTGGGTCCGGCCGGGGACGACGCCGACGTGCCGGGCGCGCTCGCCCGGCTGAGCGGCGGTGTGGCGGCGGCTGTCGCGGCGGAAGCCGTGGGGGCGGCGGACCGGGTGCTGGAGCGGACGGTCGAGTACGTGTGTTCCCGCGAACAGTTCGGCAGGGCGATCGGATCCTTCCAGGCGGTCAAGCACCGGCTGGCCGACATCCACGTGGTGGTGCAGACAGCACGTTCGGCCGCGTACTACGCGGCCTGGGCCGTCGTGGAGCAGCCGTCGGCGGCCGTCGGAGGGCTCGCGCTCGCCCAGGCGCTGGAGGCGCAGCGGATGACCGCGGCGGCGGCCGTCCAGTTGCACGGCGGCATCGGGGTCACGTGGGAGCACGACGTGCAGCTGTATTTCAAGAGGGCCGCTTCGGACGAGTTGTTGTTCGGACCCGTGCACCGGCTACGGGAACGCGCCGCGGAGCGCGCAGGGCTGTTTGCCACCCGGGCCGAGCGGGAAGCGGTGGCGCCATGACTGCCACGGTGGAGCGAGTGGTGCAAAGGGTTTCCTCGACCCGTGCGTTCGCGCGGATCGCGCCGCACATCGTGCCGGCGCTGGATCGCGCGGTGCACCGGTTGTCGGGCGGGAAGGCGATGCTCAGCGCGCGCCTGTTGCCGAGCGTCGTCCTCACGTCGACGGGTGCGCGGACGGGGCAGCGGCGGCAGACTCCGCTCGCCTGCATGCGGGAAGGCGATCCGGCGAGCGCCTGGGTGCTGATCGGCAGCAACTTCGGCAGACCCGGTCACCCCGCCTGGACGGCGAACCTGCTGGCGCACCCCGACGCGGAGATCAGCTGGAAGGGGCGGGACATCCCGGTGCGGGCGCGGCTGCTGAGCGGTACGGAGCGGGCGGCCGCGTGGGCGGCGGTGGTGAGGTTCTGGCCTCCGTACGCGCGCTACCAGGCACGCGTGGAGCGGGAGATCCGGCTGTTCCGGCTGGAGCGGCGCTAGGCCGTGCCGCCGCCGTCCCCGGCGGAGGCGGAGAAGAGGTGGGGGATGTCACTGCGGCGGGCCGCTCCGGCCCGAGCCGGGAGTGGCCCGCCGCTGCGATGACAGGACGTGCGAGGCGCGGACGCGCTACTTGGTCGGCTTCTTGCCGGTGATGCCCAGGTGTACGAGCAGCGCGAGGTTCGGCTTGAGCTCGGCCTGCTTCACGCCCCAGCTCTGGAAGCCCTTCTGATGCGAGGCCACGGCGGCGAGCATCGCGACGAGCGAGCCGGCGACGGCGGCCGGGCTGACGTCCTTGTCCACCTTGCCCTTGGACTGGAGCTCCTTGACGGAGTCCGTCAGGGAGTTGGTGACGGCGTTGAGGATCTTCATGCGGATCTTGTAGAACCGCTTGTCGCCCTCGGCCGCCCCGAGATCGACGACGCGCAGGATGGCGTCGTGCTTGCGCCAGAAGCCGAGGAAGCCGTCGACCAGTTCCTCGGCGGCCTGCCAGCCGGACTTGCCGACCCAGGAGCGTCCGGCGACGAGGTCGGTCAGGCTCGCGCCCTCCTTGGCCATCTCCTCCGCGATCTCCAGGACGGCGCCTTCGACGTCCGGGAAATACTGGTAGAAGGTGGCGGGCGAGGTGCCGGCCTTGCGCGCGACGTCGATCACCTTCACGTCGCGGTACGGCGAGGAGCTGAGCATTTCACTGAGGCAGTCGAGCAGCTTCTGCCGCGTCGCCTGTCCGCGTCGTCCGGCCACGCGGCCGTCGACGGTGCGTACTTGTCCTGTCATGCCGTCAGCTTACCGAGGGGTGATCGGAGCGCGATCCGGCCGCATGCAAATGGGGGGAGGGGTGCGAGGTGGTACGTAAGGCCAGCTCAGGCGGTATGCGAAGGTCGCCGCGAGCGGCGGAGCGGATTGGCCCGTACCGGTGAATCGTCCTATCGACAGGCTGTGGACGAGGCCGGTCGGGAGGCTCTTCGCGCAGTTATCCACAGGCCGCGTGGAAACCGCGATACCCCGATAACGTTGCGGTCGGAACACCTCGCGGAGCGGTTGACGGGCCTTGCGACGGCTACGCGGAGTGACGGGACGGAAGTAGGGGGTGCGACGTGCGGGGCCGGGCGTTCCGCATGTGGTGGAGACACGGCGAAGCGCGACCCGGGTTCGCAACCGCGCCCGTCGCCAGGAAGAATCAGTATGCGTACCCCGGAGATAATTCGCGGTGAGACGCTGCACGGGGCTGAAACCCTTCAAGCCCCCACGGGGAGGTGGCAGGCCAGTGGTGGAGCAGCTTACGCAGCACGACCCGAGACGGATCGGCCCGTTCGAGGTGCTCGGCCGACTCGGCGCCGGCGGCATGGGGCTGGTCTATCTCGCCCGCTCGGCGTCCGGCCGACGGGTCGCGATCAAGACGGTGCGCACGGAGCTCGCCGAGGACCAGCTCTTCCGGGTCCGCTTCACCCGTGAGGTGGAGGCGGCCCGCGCGGTCAGCGGCTTCTACACCGCCGCCGTCGTCGACGCCGACCCGCGCGCCGCCGTGCCCTGGCTGGCCACCGCCTATGTGCCCGCGCCCTCGCTCGAGGAGATCATCAACGAGTGCGGTCCGCTCCCGGCCCAGGCCGTCCGGTGGCTGGCCGCCGGTGTCGCGGAGGCGCTGCAGTCCATCCACGGCGCGGGCCTCGTGCACCGCGACCTCAAGCCGTCTAACGTCCTGGTGGTGGAGGACGGCCCCAGGGTCATCGACTTCGGCATCGCCTCCGGCGTCTCCAACACCCGGCTGACGATGACCAACGTCGCCGTCGGCACGCCCGCCTACATGTCTCCCGAGCAGGCACGGGACTCCCGCAGCGTGACGGGGGCCAGCGACATCTTCTCGCTCGGCTCGACGCTCGTCTTCGCCGCGACCGGACACGCGCCCTTCCACGGCGCGAACCCGGTCGAGACCGTCTTCATGCTGCTGCGCGAGGGCCCGGACCTGACCGGGCTGCCCGACGAGCTCCGCCCGCTCATCGACTCCTGCATGCAGATGGCCGCGGAGCACCGCCCCACCCCGGCCGACCTCCAGGCCGAGCTCGCCCCGCACCTCTTCGCCTCCGGCGGGGACGACGACAGCGGCACGGCCTCGGCCTGGCTGCCGGACAACGCCGTCACCCTCATCGAGCAGCGC
Source organism: Streptomyces sp. NPDC051173 (assembly GCF_040689515.1). Classification (NCBI taxonomy): domain Bacteria; kingdom Bacillati; phylum Actinomycetota; class Actinomycetes; order Kitasatosporales; family Streptomycetaceae; genus Streptomyces; species Streptomyces sp. NPDC051173. Next base: position 26,005 of record NZ_JBFBBD010000026.1, on the reverse strand, counting down.
CGGGCCGGGAACCGCCCCGCGCCCGCCGCCGCGGCCGCGCGGAGCGGCCGCAACCGCTCCGGGGTGCCGCCCCGACCCACGCAGCCCCCGACGCCGTCCCGCGCGCCCGCCGCCTCCTACGCGCCGCCGGGCGCGCGCAGCGGGCCGGCCTGGGGCGACGGGCACCTGGGCGGCGCGGACACCGGCCGTTCCGGCATGGCCGGTACCCCCGATCCGCGCGGCGGACCGGGCGGGCCCGCCGAGGCTCCCGTCGTGGCCGCCGCGCACGGCCGGCACGCGGGTGCGCCCGCCGCCCCCGCGCACGACGGCTCCGTGAGGCTGGCCGGATCCCAGGTCCCCATCGGGCCCGGCCCGCGCGTCGCCGACGTGCGCGAGCCGCAGGCCCACCCCGGCGCGGGCCCCACGACCGGCTGGGTGCGCCCGCCCGCAGGGATGACGGGCGCGGCGCCCGCGTCCGTGCCCCCGCAGTCCGCCGCCCCCGTGGTGGACAGCGGCAACGCGCAGACGGACCAGGGGCGTTGGCGGCCCTGGCGGTTCCGTATGTCCAATGACGTGTGGGGCACGCCGACCGTCGCCGGAGACCTTCTCTACGTGACGTCGTTCGAGGTCCACGCGCTCGATGTGGCCAGCGGGCGGCGGCAGTTCAAGACGCGGGACGTGGCCTGGGCCATGGCCGTCGCGGACGGCCGCATCCACGCCTCCGACGGCCCCACGCTCTACGCGCTCGACGCGGCCGACGGCGCCGAGCGCTGGCGGCTGGCCACCGACGGCTGGGTGTATTCGCTCCGGGCCGACCGGGGCACGATCGTCACCGGCACGCGCGGCGGCGGTGTCCAGGCGTGGGAGGCGGCCAACGGCGAGCTGCTGTGGGAGATGAGCGGTCTCCAGACCGACTTCGAGACCCCGGACTGCGGCCCGTTCGCGCAGGACGGCACGGTGTACGTGTGGGCCGACGGGCGGCTGCGCGCCCTGGAGGCGCGTACGGGCGCGGAGCGCTGGTCGTATCCCGTGGGCGACACCGCCTCCTGCGGTGGTGTGCCCGTACGGCTGCTGGCCGCGCCGGACGGCGTGGTGTACGTCGCGGCCGGTACGCGCGTCCTCGCGATCGACGTGGCGCGCGGGGACGTGCGCTGGCGGTTCGAGGCGCCGGCGGTCTTCCTGAGCCCGCCCGCGTTCGCGCCCGGCCCGGCGGTCACGGGCGGCGGTGTCTACATCGCGGACTATCTGGGCACGGTCTACGCCCTCGACGCGGCGACCGGCCGTGACCGCTGGCGCATCGCCACGGAGCCCCGGCAGTCCACGGAGCCGGTGCTCGTGGCGTCCGGGGCCGTGCACCTGGGCAGCGGCGGCGCGCTGTACACGCTGGACGCCGTGACGGGCACGCCCAGGTGGCGCTTCGCCGCCGGCGGTGACGTGGTGGGCGCGCCCGTCGTCGCCGAGGGCCGGGTCCACTTCGGCTCCGCGGACCACTGTCTGTACACCGTGGACGCTGCGGGCGGTCAGCTCCGCTGGAAGCTGGCCACCGGCGGCGAGATCACCGGGTCCCCGGTGGCCATGGGCGGTGTGGTCTACGCCTGTAGCAAGGACCGCTGCGTGTACGCGCTGGACGCGGCCAAGGGGACCGGGCTGTCGCGGCGTTGAGGTGACCGTCGCGCGGTCGGCTCCGGCCGGTTGCCGGGTGCTCCCACCCGAGCCCGCCTGGCGGCGGGCGCGAAGTGAGGCTCCCGCCGCCCGCCGCCCGCCGCCCGCCGCCCGCCGCCCGCCGCCTGCCTCCCGCCGCCCTCCGCCCGCGGTTCAGCGCAGGCGGTACGTCCGGTCGCGGCCGGTGAAGAGCCGGTCCTGGCCGTCCGGGGGCAGGTTGCCGAGGGAGATCAGGTGGGGGGCCAGGGCGAGGGCGCGGTCGCGGGCCGCTTCCCTGGCCGCCCACAGGGCCCGTACGGTCCCCTGGACCGCCTCGGTGGGGCAGGAGGCGATGACGCGGGCGGCGCGCAGGGCCGCGGGCACGGCCTCGCCGGGAGCGGTCAGCTCGGAGACGAGGCCGATCTCGTACGCGCGCCGCGCGGAGAGGCGTTCGGCGGTGCCCATCAGCGCCATGCGCGCGGCCTCGCCGAACGGCATCCGCTGCGCCATGTGGATCGATTCGTACGCGCTGACCATGCCGTAGGTGGTGTGCGGGTCGAAGAACATCGCGTTCTCTGCGGCGACCACGAACTCCGCCTCGCCGAGCAGATAGAAGGCGCCGCCGCAGGCCAGCCCGCCGACCGCGGCGATCACCGGCTTCCACAGGTCGGCGGCCTTGGGGCCGACGGTGAGGAGCGGGTCGTCGACGGAGTAGGGCGAGCCGGGCTGGGCCACGGTCACCGACCGGTCGATGCCGGAGCAGAACGCCTGGTCCCCGGCGCCGGTGAGCACGACGGCCCGCACGTTGTCGTCGCGGCGGAAGCGGCGCCACACGGAGGCCAGGGCGGCGGCCGTGACCAGGTCGATCGCGTTGTGCCGGGCGGGCCGGTCGAGGGTGACGAGCGCGACGCCGTCCTCCGCCACTTCCGTACGCACCGGTGCGCCGTCGGCCGTCATGGGCGCTCCAGCAGCCAACACGGCACCGTCACACCGGCGGTGAGCTCGGTGAAGACGACGTGGACGGGCGCGCCGATGCGTAGCCGGGCCGGGTCGACGGAGTCGGGCGGTGCGTCGGGGGCGGCGACCACATTGCCGACGAGGCGGATGAGCGGGGCGTCGGCGAGTTCCACGACCACGACGTTGTACGGGGCGCGCGCGGCGTAGGCGGGCAGGAGGGGTGGGTGGGGCAGCACGTACGACCAGATGCGGCCGCGGCCGCTCATCCTGCGCCACACGACGGCGAAGGACTGGCAGCGCGGGCAGCAGGGCCGTGGCGGGAACCGCAGCCGCCCGCAGTCGGCGCACGCCTGTATCCGCAGCTCACCGCGGGTGGCGAACTCCCAGAAGGGGGCGCCGTCCTCGTCCGGCGCGGGCACGAGGAGCCCGTTGTCAGTGGTGCCCTTCATGATGGAGGACATGAAGACTCAACTCCTCAGCAGCAGTGCCGAAGTGGGGACTCCCTCGCCCGCCGTGACCAGGCAGGTCGAGGCTCCGGGCACCTGCGCGGTGGAGTTGCCGCGGAGTTGCCGGACTCCTTCGTTGATGAGGTTGAAGCCATGGACGTAGGCCTCGCTGAGCCCGCCGCCCGCCGTGTTGAGCGGGAGGCGCCCGCCGCTCTCCAGGGCGCCGCCCTCGGTGAAGGCCGCTCCTTCACCGCGCCCGCAGAAGCCGTAGCCTTCGAGGGAGAGCAGGACGAGCGGGGTGAACGCGTCGTAGATCTGCGCGACTTCGACGTCATCGGGGCCGAAGTCGGCTGTCTTCCAGAGGTGCCGGGCGGCGGTCCAGGCGGGGCCCGACAGCGGATCGGCGTTCCAGTAGTTGACCATGCCGTGGTGCTGGGCGGGGAGGCCCTGTGCGACGGAGTGGATGAGCGCGGGGCGCTCGCGGCAGTCGCGGGCCCGCTCGGCGGAGGTGACCACGCAAGCGAGGGCGCCGTCGGTCTCCAGGCAGTTGTCGAAGAGGCAGAGCGGCTCGCTGATCCAGCGCGAGGTCATGTACGCCTCACGGGTCAGCGGGCGGTCGTGCATGATCGCGGCGGGGTTCTGGTTGGCGCGGTTGCGGCACGCGAGCGCGACGTTGAAGAAGTGATCGCGCGTCGCGCCGTATTCGTGCATATAGCGGCGGGCGAGCACGGCGATCTCGTCGACGGGGCGCAGCAGGCCGTACGGCCGGGTCCACTGCGCGGGCGTGGGCAGCTGGACGGCGGTGTTCCGCCAGGGGCGCGGGCCGGAGCCGCGCTTGCGGGAGCGCCAGGCCACACCGACGGTCGCCTGGCCGGTGGCGATCGCGGCGGCCAGGTGGGCGACGGTCGCACAGGAGCCGCCACCGCCGTAGCCGACCTTGGAGAAGAAGGTCACGTCGCCCGCGCCGATGGCCTTGGCGACCTCGACCTCGTCGGTCTCCTCCATGGTGTAGGAGGCGAAGGCGTCGACCTGGGAGGGAGGGATGCCCGCGTCGGCGAGCGCGGCCAGGATCGCCTGGCAGGCCAAGTGTTTCTCGGATGACGGGAGTTGACGTGCGAAAGGAGTCTGCCCTATGCCGACGATCGCCGTGGAGTCCTTGAGTGTCGCCGCCATCGTCACCTCCACGCTGTGGGTGCTTTCGCTGCTGACAGCGCGGAAGGCTATCGCTAATCTGACGTTTAGTCAGCCATGGTCGTCCCGACGGTCCTTGTGGTCGGGCGCGGGTGGTGTGGTCCGCACCACCGCCGCGCGGCGGTGTCCTCAACTGCCGGACGGGCTGGATTCGACTGATGTGGGTGCGCGATTCAGTCCGTGGAGGCGCCTTGGGGGCACCCCCGGACACGGCCTGGCAGGCGAGGAGGCGCGATGCGCGGGGACCTGGAATTCATGTCCGTACCCCGGCTGGTCCGCACGGCCGCCGCACGGCACGCCGGCCGTGAGGCAGTGGTCTGCGGCCGGACCCGGATCAGCTACGGCCGGCTCGGCGCCCGCGTCGAGCGCGCCGCCGCCGGCTGCCTCGCCGCGGGGGTCGAGGCCGGCGACCGGGTGGCCGTCTGGGCCCCGAATACCCTCGAATGGATCGTCGCGGCCCTGGGCGCCGTCTCGGCGGGCGCGGTCCTCGTGCCCCTCAACACCCGGCTGAAGGGCGCCGAAGCGGTCCAGGTGCTGAAGCGCACACGGGCCGAGCTGCTCTTCGTGACCGGCACCTTCCTCGGTACGTCCTACGTCGCGGCACTGCGCCGTGCGGCGGGCGCCGGGGGGCGGAAGCGGGGCGACGGGCCGCCGCTGGCGGAGCTGCCCTGTCTGCGGCAGGTCGTGGTCCTGGGCGGGGAGGCGCCCGCGGAGTTCCGTACGTGGCAGGAGTTCCTCGCCGCGGGGGACGAGGTGCCGGCCTGGGCCGTGCGGGCACGGGCCAACGCCGTGGCCCCGGACGCCCCTTCCGACATCGTCTTCACCTCCGGCACCACGGGCGAGCCGAAGGGGGTCGTCGCCACCCAGGCCCAGAGCCTGCGCGCCTTCGGCGCCTGGGCGGACCTGGCCGGGCTCAGGGCGGGGGACCGCTGCCTGATCGTCAACCCCTTCTCGCACACCTTCGGCTACAAGGCGGGGGTGCTCGCCTGCCTGATGCGGGGCGCGACGATGCTGCCGCAGCCGGTCTTCGCCGCGGACGAGGTGGCGGCGCGTATCGCCACCGAACGCATATCGGTGCTGCCGGGCCCGCCCACGCTCTTCCGGTCGCTGCTCGACCACCCGGCCCGGGAGCTGTACGACTTCTCGTCGCTGCGGGTCGTGGTGACGGGCGCGGCGACGGTGGACCGGAAGCTGGTCGTCCGGCTGCGGGAGGAGCTGGGGCGGGTGACGGTGCTGACCGCCTACGGGCTCAGCGAGGCGACCGGGCTGGTCACGATGTGCCGGCGCGGCGACCCGGACGAGGTGGTGGGCCGTACGTCGGGCCGCGCCGTCCCGGACACCGAGGTCAAGGTGGTCGGAGCGGACGGCGGGACGCTGCCGGACGGTGAGCGCGGGGAGATCCTGGTGCGGGGCTATCAGGTGATGCCGGGCTACTTCGAGGATCCCGGGGCGACGGAGCGGGTGGTCGACGCGGAGGGCTGGCTGCACACCGGGGACGTCGGCGTGCTGGACGGCGAGGGCAATCTCCGCATCACGGACCGGCTCAAGGACATGTACGTGGTCGGCGGCTTCAACGTCTATCCGGCCGAGGTGGAGCGCGTGCTCACGCGGCACCCCGGTGTGGCCGAGGCGGCGGTCGTCGGGATGCCGGATCCGGAGGGGCGGCTGGGCGAGGTGGGCAAGGCGTTCGTCGTCCGGCGGGCCGCGGCCGATTCACCGACGGAGCAGGAGCTGATCCGCTGGGTGCGAGGGGAGTTGGCGAACTACAAGGTGCCGAGGGGAGTGGCGTTCCTGAGGGCGCTGCCGCGCAACGCGATGGGGAAGGTGCGCAAGCAGGCGCTGAAGTCGAAGGCAGCGGAGGAGACGGGGCGCGGAGCGTGAGGAGCCGGCCCTCACCAGTGGCCCCGGCCTCGCGGTCCGTTCCTGCGCGCAGAGGCGCGGTCCGGTGAACGATCCCGTCCGGCACGGCGGCCGGGCGGATGACGCTGTCCTGTTCAATTCGGGCCGCGCCCCCGGAGGGCACAGCTCACCGCCGGTGCCGGCCGCGCTGGGTGCTCAGGAGACGGGCGGGGTCGCCGGGCCGCGGTGTCGATGCTCGACCGGGCCCGGGCGGTGACCTGATCGGGGAATCAGTGACGGCCGCCGTTGGCGTGGTCGTCCCCCGCGACCTGCGCGTGGTCGTCCCCGCCTACCTGCGCGTGGTCGTCCCCGGCCAGCTGCGCGTGGTCGTCGGGCGGGGTGAGGTCGCCGCTGTGGGACCGGACGGACGCGGGGACGAGGTTCGCGTGGTCGTCGGCGCAGGCGGGTACGGCGGTCGCGAGCGCCGCGGCGGCGGCCATGCCGAGTATGCCGAGGGCCATCCTGGTGCGCGTGGGTTTACTGGTCATCTCTGACTCCTCCGATTGCGGGGGCAGGGCGCGGCATTCGCAGTCGCGCATCGGTCGATTGGGCAGGAAGACAGGAAGTGGCGGCGTCCGTGTTCCGGGCCGGGTGCTGGTGAATCCGGATCCACAGGCCGCGGACCGGAGTCGCCCCTTCGGTGTCGCGTGCGGTCGGCTTTCTTCTCGACGGCGCCTTTCGCGCGCCGTCGAGGCATGACCGCAGGGACCGGCGTCGACGGCTCCCCCTGTGCGCTGTGTCGACGCCGGCCCCTGCGGTCCCCCGTCGGCCGGTCACTCCCCCCCTTGGGACCGGCCTGTGCAGTTGTCGCGCGGAACTTCCCCCCGTTGCAGAGCCGTTCGTCCGCGTGCGGGTGTACTGCCGTGCCCCCGATTCACGGGCACACCCCGGCCGAACGGCTCCTTCTTTCCCCCCGTTCCGTGCCCCCTGTTGTGCTTCCCCCGTTTTGTTTCCCCGTTCCGGTCCCCCTGGCAAGTCCCCCGGAAGTGTTTCCCGTTGGACTTCCCCCGGAACTTCCCCCGTAGGCGGGCCCTGGTCCATCCGTTCCGATGGACATCCCCCGTCGGGCCCGCCTCCGTCCATTCCCCCATGGGCTTTTCCGGATTCCCTCTGTTCCCCCGTCGGGTCTCCGGAATCGCCGTTCCTCCTTGAGAGGGCCCCTGGTCCCCCGTCGCTCGTCCGCCTGCCGGCGGACCGCGCAGGGGCCCGCTCCGTCCTGCGACCGGAAGGCCTCAGACGAGCCTGTTCACGGGCCTCGCGGGCTCCTCGGTGGTGTGGTCGTCGTCCAGGTTGAGCGGCTCACCGATGGTGGCGTGGTCGTCCTGCGGCACGACCGGTGCCGCGAGGGTGCCGCCCGTCGCGTGGTCGTCGGGCGGCGGTGCTGCCACGATCGGCTTGAGCTTGCGCTCATTGCTCATGGTGATCAACTCCGTTGTCGAATGCGAGCTACTGGCCGAAAGGGGATGAGTGGGGACTACCGAACCCGCCCGGCGACTCCCCCGAGTACCGCCGGACGGGCTGGGGCCGATGACCCCATCGGTGACATCTCACCTTCGACCCGCATGCCCCCCGACGCGACGGATCGACAGGAATTACTCTGCACGACCCCGATAAACGATCGATGAACGGGCACGTGACAGGTGTTGTGGAGGGCTGTACGAAGTGTGTGCAGAGGGCACCGGGCCGACCGGGAAATCCCGTGGAGGCGTTCCGGATCCGCGCTCGGATCCGGGCGTCGCGCAGCCCGGATCCCGCTGTGGAGCGGCCGGGGCCGGTGGACGGATCACGCCGCCGGCGCGAGCGCCAGCAGGCGTCGGACCTCCTGCGCCTCGGGGCTGCCCAGTTGCTCGAAGAGGGACAGGGCCTCCGACCAGCAGGCGTAGGCGCGGCCCGTCTGCCCCAGGGCGTCGAGAGCGCTGCCCAGCATGGTCAGGATGAGCCCCTTGCGCCATTCCCCGCCGAATTCGCGCAGCAGCGCCAGCGCCTGTTCGGCATAGGTGACCGCCTTCACCGGCTGTTCGGCGGCGAGCAGCACTTCGCCCAGGCGGAACAGGGTCATGCCTTCCCAGAGCCGTTGGCGGTTCTCGCGGAATATGGGCAGCGCCTCGTCGAGCTGGGCCGCGGCCTCCGGGAACCGCTCGGCACGCGTGAGGGCGATGGCGTAGGCGTACAGGGCGTTGGCGAGCCGCCAGGAGGGACCTTCGCGGTAGAGGACGATCGCCTCCTCGGCGAGCCGGACCGCCGACTGGACCCGTCCCATCTCCAGGCACGCGCGGGAGAGGTTGCACAGCGCGCTCGCCTCGCCGGGGCGGTTGCCGTCGGCGCGGAAGGCGGTCAGTGCCTGACGGGCGTAGTGCTCGGCGTCCTCGAGACGGTGCTGGTAGAGCGAGAGGATGCCGCAGATGTTGGCGGCGTAGGAGCACGGGATCGGGTCCTCGCACGCGCGGCCGAGCAGGACGGCCTGGCAGGCGTGGTCGTAGCCCTGGTCGAAGCGCCCGGCGTAGTTGCACACATGGGCCAGCACGGTCCGGGCCCGTCCCTCCGCCAGGGTGTCCCCGGTGGCGCGGGCCGTGGCCAGCAGGGCGGTGGCGGCCTGCTCGTACTGCCGGGAGTCGGCGCCGGACTCGGCGAGGTCCTTCGCCGCCAGCAGCAGGTCGACGGCGCGCCGCAGGGTGTGGCCGCCCTCGCCCGCCTGCTGGCGCACGCAGGCGAGCAGGCACCCGGCCTCGGCGAAGAGCCAGTCGCCGGCGGCCCCGCCGTCGGCGAAGGTGAGCCCGGGGTGCGTGGTGGGCGCGAGGTGGGTGAGGAGCTGTTCGCCGGGGCGTTCCAGGACGTACGCGCCCGCGGCCGTGACGAGGTAGAAGTCCAGCAGCCGGGACAGGGCGGCGCAGCGTTCGGCCGGCGGCAGATCGTCGCGCTCGGCGCACGCACGCGCGTAGAGGCGGACGAGATCGTGGAAGCGGTAGCGGCCCGGCGCGGCGGATTCGAGGAGCGAGGTGTCGACGAGCGACTCCAGGAGCTCCTCGGTGGCGTCGGCGTCCAGGTCGAGCACGGCGGAGGCGGCGGCCAGGGAGATGTCGGGCCCGTCGGCGAGGCCGAGCAGGCGGAAGGCGCGGGCCTGGGCGGGCTCCAGCTGGCCGTAGCCGAGTTCGAAGGTGGCCTTGACGGCGAGGTCGCCGGCGCGGAGCTCGTCGAGGCGGCGGCGCTCGTCGGCGAGCTTGCGGGCCAGGACGGAGACGGTCCAGGTGCGGCGGGCGGCGAGCCGGGAGGCGGCGATGCGGATGGCGAGCGGCAGGAAGCCGCAGGCGGCGACGACGTCCATCGCGGCGTCGCGCTCGGCGCCGACCCGTTCGGCGCCGACGATGCGGGTGAAGAGCACCAGCGCTTCCTCGGGGCTCATCACGTCGAGGTCGACGAGGTGGGCGCCGGCGAGGTCCACCATGCGCGAGCGGCTGGTGACCAGCGCCGCGCAGCCCTCCGTGCCCGGCAGCAGGGGCCGGATCTGGGCGGCGTCGCGGGCGTTGTCGAGCAGCGCGAGGACGCGGCGGCCGTCCAGGGTGGAGCGGAAGAGCGCGGCCCGCTCCTGGGGGCCGTCGGGGATCGCGGAGTCCGGGATGCCCAGGGCCCGCAGGAAGGACCCCAGGACGGCCTCCGGTTCGGCGGGCACCGGCCCGGCGCCCTGGAGGTCGACGTAGAGCTGGCCGTCGGGGAAGTGGTGCCGGGCGGCGTGAGCGACGTGCACGGCCAGCGTCGTCTTGCCGACGCCGCCGATGCCCGCGACGGCCGAGACGGCCATGATCCGGCCCTCGGCGGTGACCAGTTGGTCGCTGAGCTCGTCCACGAAGCCGGTGCGCCCGGTGAAGTCGGAGACGGTCGCCGGGAGTTGCGCGGGCCGGATGAAGGTGGGGCCCGCGTTCGGCCGGTCGTCCGGCGTGAGGTGCAGGGTGAGGTCCGCGTCGGCCTGGAGGATGCGCTGCTGGAGTTCGGCGAGCTCGGGGCAGGGGTCGACGCCGAGCTCGTCGGCGAGGAGCCTGCGGGTGTCGGCGTAGACGGCGAGGGCCTCGGCCTGCCGGCCGCTGCGGTAGAGGGCGAGCATCAGCAGCTCGCGCAGCCGCTCCCGCAGCGGGTGGGCGGCGGTCAGGGCGGTGAGCTCGGAGACGGCCTCGGCGTGGGCGCCGACCTCCAGGTCGAGGTCGAGGCGGGTCTCGATGAGGGTGAGCCGCCACTCCTCCAGCCGGGCGCGCTGGGTCTCGGCGTACGGGCCTGGCAGGCCGGCCAGCGGCTCGCCGTCCCAGACCCCGAGCGCCTCGTTGATCAGCTCGCGGGCGCGGGTGCGGTCGCCCGCGGCGCGGGACTTCTCGGCCTCGGTGGCGAGGTGTTCGGCCTTGTCGATGTCGAGGCAGCCGTGCCCCACCCGGATCGCGTAGCCGCCGGACTCGCTGACCAGGGCGTCGGCGTCGGGGCCGAAGGCCTTGCGCAGCCGGGAGGCGTACGTGCGCAGCGCGGCGAGGGCGGCGTGCGGGGGCTCGTCGCCCCACAGCGCGTCCACCAGCTCGGGCGCGGTGGCGGTGCGGCCGCCGCGCAGCAGCAGGGCGGCGAGCAGCGCCCGCTGCTGGGGCGAGCCGGTGTGCAGCAGTTCCCTGCCGCGCCGGGCCCGCACGGGCCCGAGCACGGTGAAGCGCAGATGGTGCCCGTGCCCTGTGTCGCCGGCCATTGTGACCCCCTGCCTGTCCCGCTCGGTCGCACCGGCCAGTCTGCCTTGTCCGTGGCCTCTACGTCAGCAGTGGTCCGGCCTCTCCACAAGCCCTGCAAGAGACTGCCCCACCACACTGCTGACGGATCGTCAGTTCGTCGCTAACGTGTCAGCCATGGTGAGCTTCCCCAGGATCATCTCGGTGGACGACCACACGGTCGAGCCCCCGCACGTCTGGCGGAACAGGCTTCCGGCGAAGTTCCGCGACGTCGGACCACGTGTCGTACGCGCCCCGGTGAAGGAAATGACCTTCACCGGCGGCCGGTTCGCCCCGGTCATGGGCGCTCCGGGGGACGAGGGGCCGGTGGCGGACTGGTGGGTCTATGAGGATTTGCACCGTCCGCTCACCCGGCTGGATACCGCCGTCGGATACTCCAGGGACGACATCAAGCTGGAGGCCATCACCTACGAGCGGATGCGTCCGGGGTCCTACGACGTCCCGGAACGTTTGGCCGATATGGACCGTAACCATGTCCAGTCCGCGCTCTGCTTCCCCACCTTTCCGCGTTTCTGCGGACAGACCTTCACCGAGGCGAAGGACCGCGGCCTCGCCCTGCTGGCCGTCCGCGCCTACAACGACTGGATGGTCGAGGAGTGGTGCGGGCCGGACGCGCGCGGACGCCTGATCCCCCTGACCATCGTCCCGTTGTGGGACGCGGCCCTCGCCGCCGAGGAGGTACGGCGCAACGCCGCGCGGGGCGTACGGGCCGTCTGCTTCTCGGAGATACCGCCGTACCTCGGCCTGCCCTCCGTCCACACCGACGCCTGGGACCCCTTCCTGCGCGCCTGTGCGGAGACCGGGACCGTCGTCGCCATGCACATCGGCTCCTCCTCGCGCATGCCGTCCACCTCCGACGACGCGCCGCCCGCCGTCGGCTCGGCCCTCACCTTCGCCAACTGCTGCTTCTCGATGGTGGACTGGCTGATGTCGGGCGCCTTCGAGCGCTTCCCCGGGCTGCGCGTCATGTACGCGGAGGGCCAGATCGGCTGGATCCCGTACATCCTGGAGCGCGCGGACGCCGTGTGGTCCGAGAACCGCGGCTGGGGCGGCGTCGCCGACAAGGTCCGCCGCCCGCCCTCCGAACTCTTCGCCGGGCACGTCCACGGCTGCTTCTTCGACGACCCGGTCGGCCTGCGCAACCTCGACGCGATCGGCACGGCGAACGTCCTCTACGAGACGGACTACCCGCACTCCGACTCGACCTGGCCGCGCTCGCGGGAAGTGGCGCAGGAGCAGATGGGGCACTTGGCGGAGGACGTGGTCGAGGCCATCGTCCGGGGCAACGCGATCTCACTGCTGGGCCTCACGGAGGACGGGCTGTGGGCGGGCTGAACACGGCCCGGGGGGAGGGCGGGTGAACGGACTGGACGTGCTGCCGGCGGGCCGGCTCGGCTACGGGATGCAGGTGCCCGTCACCTCGCTGAGCACCCTCTACGCCGAGCCCTGGGAGGTCGAGGCCGGGCCCGCCGAGCTCCGCGCCGTCGCCCGCGCCGCCGACCGCCTCGGCTTCACCTACCTCGCCACCTGCGACCACGTCGCCGTCCCCGTGCGGCTCGCCGCCGCCATGGGCACCACGTGGTACGACCCCGTGGCGACCCTCGCCCACCTCGCCGCCGTCACCGAGCGGACCCTGCTGCTCAGCCACGTCTCCGTCGCCGCGCTGCGGCACCCGCTGGCCCTGGCGAAGCAGTACGCCACCGTCGACCGGCTCTCGGGCGGGCGCCTGGTCCTGGGGGTGGGCGCCGGACACGTACCGGAGGAGTTCCGGGCGCTGGGCGTGGACTTCCACCGGCGCGGCGCGATCCTGGACGAGACCGTCGACGCCCTGAAGGCGGCGCTGGGGCCGGAGGAGTTCCCGGAGTTCCACGGCTCCCGCTTCGCCTTCCACGGCCTGGGCCAGGCCCCGCGCCCCGTCCGCACGCCGCGCCCGCCGATCTGGGTCGGCGGCTCCTCCCCGGCGGCCCTGCGCCGCGCCGCACTGCGCGGTGACGGCTGGCTGTCGCAGGGCGACTCCCGCGAACAGCTGCCCCTGCGCGTCGCCGAGCTCCGCCGCCTGCGCGCCGCAGCGGGCCGCGAGGGCCCGTTCGCCGTCGGCGCCCTCACGGAGGCGCTCTACATCGGCACGCCGGGCTGGGACGTCGGCCCGCGCACGCTGACCGGCAGGCCGGGGACGCTGGCGGAGTCGCTGCGCGTGTACGGCTCGCTGGGGGCGGACCAGATCCAGGTCCGCTTCCGGAGCCGCGGACCGGAGGAACTGCTGGAGCAGATGGAACGGTTCGCGTCCGAGATCGCCCCCCTGCTGGCGGAATGAGAGCGGAATGAGAGGCGTACGCCCATGTCCGGACTGAACGGCCGGGTCGTGCTCGTCACGGGCGCCGCCCGTGGGCAAGGGGCCGAGGAGGCCCGCCTCTTCGCCGCAGAGGGCGCGCGGGTCGTCCTCGCCGACGTGCTGGACGACGAGGGGCGGGCCGTCGCCGCGGAGATCGGCCGGGAGCGGGCCGTGTACGTCCACCTCGACGTCCGCGAGGAGGCCGGCTGGGGCGCGGCCGTCACCGCCGCGAAGGAGGCCTTCGGGAAGCTCGACGGGCTCGTCAACAACGCCGGGATCCTCCGCTTCAACGAGCTGGTGAACACGCCGGAGGAGGAGTTCCTTGAGGTCTTCCGCGTCAATCAGCTCGGTACGTTCCTCGGCATGCGCGCCGCGATCCCCGAGCTCGTGGCGGCGGGCGGCGGGACGATCGTCAACACCGCCTCGTACGCCGCGCTGGCCGGACTCCCGTACATCGCCTCCTACGCCGCGACCAAGGCCGCCGTCGTGGCCATGACCCGGGTCGCGGCCCTCGAACTCGCCGCCAAGGGCATCCGGGTCAACGCCGTCTGCCCGGGCGGCATCGACACCGCGATGACCGACCCGGCCCGGCTCGACCCCACGGCGGACGCCGGGCGCTCCGCCTCCGGGGCCGCGGAGCTCTACCGCAAGGTGGTGCCGATGGGGCGGATCGGGCAGCCGGCGGAGGTGGCCCGGACGGTGCTGTTCCTGACCTCCGACGCGTCCTCCTACGTCACCGGGCAGCCGTTCGTCGTGGACGGCGGGTGGCTGGCCGGAACGCGGCTGTTCTCCTGACCAGGCCGTGGCCAGGACGCCGCGCGCACGTTCCCTTGACGCTCCCAGGTGCCGATGCCAGAGTCGTTCATCTGACGGTGCGTCAGAAATCTAGGGACGGTGAACCTCCGTGGAATTCGGGATCTTTGTGCAGGGCTACGTTCCCGCGAGCAGGCAGCGGACCGACCCCGAGGCCGAGCACCACGCGCTGCTGGAGGAGACCGAGTACGTCATCGAGGCGGACCGGTCCGGCTTCAAATACGCCTGGGCGTCCGAGCACCACTTCCTCGACGAGTATTCGCACCTCTCCGCCAACGACGTCTTCCTCGGCTATCTCGCGCACGCCACCGAACGCATCCACCTCGGCTCCGGGATCTTCAATCCGCTGCCCCAGGTCAATCACCCGGTCAAGGTCGCCGAGAAGGCCGCCATGCTCGACCATCTCTCCGGCGGCCGCTTCGAGTTCGGCACCGGGCGCGGCGCGGGCAGCCACGAGATCCTCGGCTTCCTCCCGGGCGTGACCGACATGGACCGCACCAAGGAGATCTGGGAGGAGACGATCGCCGAATTTCCCCGGATGTGGCTCCAGGACGAATACCCGGGCTTCCATGGCGAGCACTGGTCACTGCCGCCGCGGAAGATCCTCCCCAAGCCGTACGGCCCCGCCCACCCCGCCATGTGGTACGCGGCCGGCTCCCCCTCCTCGTACGCCATGGCCGCCCGCAAGGGCCTCGGCGTCCTCGGCTTCAGCGTGCAGAAGGTCTCCGACATGGAGTGGGTCGTCGACTCCTACAAGAACGCCATCAAGGACGCCAAGCCGGTCGGTGCCTTCGTCAACGACAACGTGATGGTCACGTCGACGGCGATCTGCGCCGAGACGCACGAGGAGGCTGTGGCCACGGCGGTCGGTGGGGGCCTGCACTATCTCCAGTCGCTGCTCTTCCGCTACCACGACACGTTCCCTCGTCCCGAGGGGATTCCCCGGTGGCCGGAGCTGCTGCCGGAGTACACGGCGGAGATCATCGAGCTTTTGATCGCCGAGGAGTTGATGATCTGCGGGGATCCTGACGAGGTGTTCCGGCAGTGCAAGCGGTGGGAGCAGGCGGGGGCTGACCAATTGGCTTTCGGCTTGCCGATCGGGGTGCCGCGGGAGGGGGTTTTGCGGACGCTTCGGCTTATTGGGGAGCATGTGATTCCTGAGATCGATGTGGATCCGGTGCATCGGACTACGCGGTTGCGGGGGGCTTGACCGGGTTCTCGTTGTGTGTGGCTGGGGTGTGTTGCGCCCTTCGGGCGTGGCCTCAATCGCCGGCCGGGCTGGGTTGGTGGCTGGGCCGGGGGTGTGACCTCCGGGCTGAGGACCTGGAACGCGGTGCGTGGCACCGTCTTACGCGTTGGGTGCCGTGACGACGCACCGCGTTCCAGAACCTCACCCTCCGGCCCCACCCCCTCCGCCGGTGGGTACCTTCACGGCCGGGGTGTGTGTAGACCCCTTCGGGGCACGCCTTTTTCTCTTCCGCCGGGTGCGCCGGTCTTTTCTGTTCAGCCCGTTGGGGGCACCTCTGGGGGAGGTAGCTGGGGGGAGGCAACGGACCCGCACGTCGGGGTCTGGGGCAGCGCCCCCCCGCGGCGGAGCCGCAGATCAGATGCAGCCGGGCCGGGGCGGGGCCGCGGCCCGGACCCCGCCCCGTCATCCATCCGTCAGAGACAGAGGTGACCGACCATGCTCGACCATCTCATCCGCCACGCCACGGTCGTGGACGGCACCGGCGCAGCCCCCTACGTCGCGGATGTAGGGATAAAGGACGGCCGTATTGCGACAATCGGCCGTCCTGGAAGGGCGCTCGCCGGTCGGATAGGTGAGCGCGCCCGGACGGAGGAGGACGCGGGCGGGCTGGTGCTCGCCCCCGGGTTCGTCGATCCCCATACGCACTACGACGCGCAGCTGTTCTGGGACCCGTACGCCACGCCGTCCATGGGCCATGGCGTGACCACTGTCGTCGGGGGCAACTGCGGGTTCACGCTCGCGCCGCTCAACCCCGCTCGTCCCGCCGACGCCGATTACACGCGGCGGATGATGAGCAAGGTCGAGGGCATGTCGCTGGCCGCGCTCGAACAGGGCGCGCCCTGGAGCTGGTCGTCGTTCGGGGATTATCTGGACGCGCTGGAGGGGCGGATCGCGGTCAACGCCGGTTTCATGCTGGGGCATTGCGCGCTGCGGCGCTATGTGATGGGTCCGGAGGCCGTGGGCGGGGTGCCGGGCGCCGGGCAGTTGGAGCGGATGACGGCGATTCTCCATGATGCGATGGAAGCGGGTGCCTGGGGGCTGTCCACCACGCGGTCGACCACCCACAGCGACGGCGACGGCAGGCCCGTGGCCTCGCGGTACGCGCGGCCCGAGGAGCTGGTCGCGTTCGCGCGGGCCGTCGGTGAGCACGAGGGCACGCAGCTGGAGGCCATCGTCACCGGCTGTCTCGACCGTTTCTCGGACGCCGAGACCGACCTCCTGGTGGAGCTCACGGCCACCGCCGGGCGGCCGCTCAACTGGAACGTCCTCACCGTCGACGCCGCCGTCCCCGCCCGCGTGCCCCGGCAGCTCGCGGCGAGCGAGCGGGCCCGGGCCGTGGGCGGCCGGATCGTCGCGCTCACGATGCCGGTCCTGACACCGATGAACATGTCCCTCGGTACGTTCTGCGCGCTCAACCTGCTGCCCGGCTGGGGCGAGGTGCTCTCCCTCCCGGTGCCCCGCCGCATCGCCGAACTGCGCGAGCCGGGCGTACGGGCGGAGCTGCTGCGCCGCGCGCGGAGCGAGGAGGCGGGGGTCTTCCGGCGGCTGGCCGACTTCGGGCGCTACGTCATCGGGGACACGTACGCGCGGGAGAACGACGGCCTCGCCGGCCGTGTCGTCCGCGACATCGCCGCCGAGCGCGGCCTGGACCCCTTCGCCTGTCTGGTGGAGATCTGCGCGGCCGACGGGCTGCGTACGGTCCTGTGGCCCATGCCCACCGATGACGACCCCGACAGCTGGGGGCTGCGCCGCCGCACCTGGGAGCACGAGGACGTGCTGCTCGGCGGCTCGGACGCGGGGGCGCACCTGGACCGCATGTGCGGGGCCCCGTACACGACGAGTTTTCTCGGCGACTGCCTGCGCGGCCGGAAGCTGGTGCCGCTGCCGGCGGCCGTACGGATGCTCACCGACGACCCGGCGCGGCTCTTCGGGCTCCGCGGCCGGGGCCGGGTCGCGGAGGGCTGGTGCGCCGACCTCGTCCTCTTCGACCCCGAGCGCGTCGACGCGGGCCCGGCAACGCTCGTCCACGACCTGCCCGGCGACGGGCCGCGGCTGGACGCGCGGGCGGTGGGCGTGGTGAGCGTACGGGTCAACGGCGTGGAGACCGTGCGGCACGACGTGGTGACGGGGAAGGTGCCCGGGAGGGTGCTGCGGTCGGGGCGGGACACGGAGACGGTGGCCACGAAGGGCTGAGCGCGTGGCCGGTACCGGTGCGTCGCCGGGCCGGGCGCGGGAAATTTTCGAAACGGGACAAAAGGTGCGGGGCTGCGATTACCGCAGGGTGGTGCGGGGAGGGTTACTCCTTGGTGTTACCTGACGTAACCGCCGGGTCGCCTTTTAAAGCCAGGTCAACTGCCGGTAAAGCGGCCCACATTCAAGGGGCCCCGTCCGGATGGCGAGGATCCGGTTGCGGAAACAGCAGCGCTTAACGTCCTGTTCATGGTTCAGACAGCCCCACGGCCCAGGGCCGGGGACACGGTAACGAGCGTCGGCGGCCGGCGCGCCAAGGGCCTCAGCGGGAACTCCGTCGGGCTGCTCGGCAGCGCCGTCATCGGGATCTCCACGGTCGCCCCCGTCTACTGTCTGACCTCGACGCTCGGCCCGACCGTCGGGCAGGTCGGGGTGCAGATGCCCGCCGTCTTCCTCGCCGGCTTCCTGCCGATGCTGCTGGTCGCCTTCGCCTACCGCGAGCTCAACAAGGCCGTGCCCGACTGCGGCACGTCGTTCACCTGGAGCGTGCAGGCGTTCGGGCCCCGGGTCGGCTGGATGTGCGGCTGGGGCCTGGTCATCGCGACGATCATCGTGCTGTCCAACCTCGCGGGCGTCGCGACCTCCTTCTTCTACCTCCTCCTCGGCCAGGTCACCGGCAGCGGCTACGTCGCCGATCTGGACGGCAACCGCCCCGTCCACGTCCTCACGTGCCTGGCCTTCATCGCCGTCGCGACCGCCGTCAGCTATCGCGGGATGACCGCCACCAAGGGCGTGCAGTACGCGCTCGTCGGCCTCCAACTCGCCGTCCTCGCCGTCTTCGTGGCCATGGCCCTCGTCAAGGCCCGCACCGGTGACCTGCCCGGCTCCGTCGACTTCTCCTGGAGCTGGCTCGACCCCTTCGCCGTCCAATCCTTCGCGGCCTTCACCGCAGGGCTCTCCCTCTCGATCTTCATGTTCTGGGGCTGGGACGCGTGCCTCACGGTCAACGAGGAGACCCAGGGCAGCGCGAAGACCCCCGGCCGGGCCGCGCTCATCTCCATGGCCGTCCTGGTCGGCTCGTATCTGCTGACCGCCGTCGCCGCCCAGATGTTCGCCGGCGTGGGCACCGAGGGCACGGGCCTGGGCAACCCCGGCACCGCCGACAACGTCTTCGCCGCACTCGCCGACCCCGTACTCGGCACGGCGCTCGGGGTGCTGCTCTTCGTGGCGGTCCTCGCCTCGGCGGCCGCCAGCCTCCAGACGACGTTCCTGCCCGTGGCCCGCACGGTGCTGGCCATGAGCACCTACCAGGCCCTGCCGCCGTCCTTCGCGCGCATCCACCCGCGCTTCAGATCACCGGGCCGCGCGACCGTCGCCGCCGGGGTCGCCACCGGCGTCTTCTACGCCGTCATGAGCTTCCTCAGCGAGAACGTCCTCATCGACACCATCTACGCCCTCGGCCTCATGATCTGCTTCTACTACTCGATCACGGCCTTCGCCTGCGCCTGGTACTTCCGCCGCGAGCTGCGCCGCTCCGTGCGCGACGCGCTCTTCAAGGGCGTCTTCCCCCTGCTGGGCGGTGTGCTGCTGGCTGCCGTCTTCGGCAAGACGCTGTACGACATGTGGAACCCGGCCTACGGCAGCGGCAGTTCCGTCCTGGGCGTGGGGTCGGTGTTCGTGATCGGCGTGGGCCTGCTGCTGCTCGGTGTGGTGCTGATGCTGGTGATGCGGCGCAGGAGCCCGGCGTTCTTCCGCGGCGAGGTGCTGACGCGCTCCACCCCGGCGCTGGTGGTGGAGGACTGACGCCGCGGCCCCGGCGCTGGTGGTGGAGGACTGACGCCGCGGCCCCGGCGCTGGTGGTGGAGGACTGACGCCGCGGCCCCGGCGCTGGTGGTGGAGGACCTGATGCCGCGGCCCGGCCTGGGTCGTCCAGCAGCGTCCGTGGTCCTGGCCCCAGCCTCCCCGGGAGCATCCGCGGCCCCGGCCTCACCCTCCCAGCAGCGTCCTGCCCAGCCAGTCGCGGGAGTCCCTGACGCCGGGCAGCGCGAAGAAGTATCCGCCGCCGGTCGGCGAGATGTAGTCGACGAGCGGCTCGTCGATCAGCCGCTCCTGCGTGGCCTCGAACTGCCGCTTGACGTCCTGCTGGTAGGAGCAGAAGGCCAGGCCCATGTCGAGGTTGCCGACGTCGTCGATGCCCCGGTCGTAGTTGTAACCGCGCCGCAGGAGGCGGGAGTCGTCGGTCTTCGCCGTACGGGGGTTGGCCATGCGGATGTGGGCGGTGAGCGGAATGGCCTCGCCCTTGGGGTCCTTGGCGTAGTTGGGGCTGTCGGTCTCCTTCGCCCCGTCCAGCGGCGCGCCCGTGTCCTTGCGGCGGCCGAACATCTTCTCCTGCTCGGTGAGCGAGACCCGGTCCCAGAACTCCACCAGCATCCGGATGACGCGGATCACCTGATAGCTGCCGCCCACGGCCCAGGCGGGCTCCCCGAGCTGGTCCGTCACCCACACCAGACGGCTCATCTCGCGCGAGGAGTCCGTGTCCGGATTGGCGATGCCGTCCTTGAAGCCGAGCAGGTTGCGCTGTGTGCCGGTCGGGCGCGGCGTGTTCTGGAAGCCGTCGATGCGCCACTTGACCTGCATCGCGCCGCGCGTGTGCCGGGCGATGTCGCGCAGGGCGTGCAGGACGACGTCCTGCCGTGCCGCGCAGATCTGGAGGGACAGGTCGCCGTGGCACTCCGCCGCGCGCAGGTTGTCGTTGGGGAAGGTGCGCATCGGCGTGAGGCGGCGCGGCTTGGCACCGGCGAGCCCGAAGCGCCCGTCGAAGAGGGACGCCCCCACGCCGAGGGTGACGGTGAGGTCGTCGGCGGGGACCGTCGGGCCGAGGATCCCGCTGTCCGACGGCGGTGCGCCCACGCCGAGGTCGGCCGGCGCGCCGCCCGCCGTCAGGAAGCGGGCCCGCTCGGTGACGGTCCTGAACAGGTCGGCGAGGTCCTTGCGGTTCTCGCCGATCACGTCGAACGATATGAAGGCGGCGGCCGCGGTCTGCGGAGTGGTGATGCCCGCCTGGTGCACGCCGTGGAACTCCGTCCTCCCCGGCGCCTCGCTGTCGGCGGCCCGCGCCGGCTGCGCGCCGGTGGCCTGGCCGAGGGCGAAGCCGCCCCCGGCGAGGGCGACCCCGGCCGCGCCCGTACCCAGCGCCGTCTTGACGAAGCCGCGGCGGCCGGTGGCGGGGCCGCCCTGCGGGCGGGCGGAGTCGGCGGTCATGTTCGGGTTCCCTTCGGGGCGGTCGGCGGTGGGCACGGTTCAGCCGGCCTTGCGGATCTCGAGGAGGTCGGGGATCGGGGCGAGATCCTCAAGCAGCTGCCCCGTCGCCCCGTTCAGCCGCGCCCGGCCGCCCGCGTCGAGCTTGTCGACCGGCGTCCACCGGTCGTCGTGGTGCGCGGCGTCGAGCAGCTTCTGCACGCGGTCGATGCCGGCGTCCACCGTGGGGAGCAGCTTGGTGTCACGGGCGCTGAGCAGAGGGCGCAGGACGTCGAGGAGTTCGCGGGTGCCCGCGAGGTTGGCGCCGGCGGTGGCGAGGTTCGTGCCGCTGCCCTGGTCGGTGTCGCCGGTCAGCTCGAACTGGAGCGTGTTCTCCAGGATCTCGTGCGTGCGCAGCGGCAGGTCACCGGGGTCGAAGTCCTGGCCGGGGAACGCCTTCCGCAGGCCGTCGACGTCCTTCGCGAGCTGCTGCGCCGGGCCGCGCAGGTCGTCCGCCGACTGCCCGTGCCACAGGCCGTACTCGATCCGGTGGAAGCCGGTGAAGTCCTTGTCGTTGACGCCGTCGGGGTGCCCGTCCGTCCGCCCGTTGATCTTCTTGTCGAAGTCCTGGAAGGTGCCGTAGGCCGCGCCGAGGGAGGAGTAGGAGAGGTGGGCGGTGAGCCAGTCCTCGCGGGCGGCGTCGAGGTCGCCGCCCTCGATGTCCTGGTCGAGCTTGCCGGTCTGCTCGGTCAGCGTGGCCAGGCCCTTGTTCACGTAGTCCTTGTACGTGCTCAGCGGTGCGGCCAGGTCCTTCTCGGAGACCGGCACGACGGCCTTGGCGGCGGCGCCGCTGACGCGTACGGGCGTGGAGGTGACCGTCCTGCCGCCGGTGGGGACGCAGCGCCAGGCGTACTCCCCGCCGCCGACGGTGGCGACCAGCTCGCGGGTGGTGCCGGGGGCCAGGCCCTCGATCTCGCCGTGGACGGCGTTCGTCGACGGCTCGACGAGATAGACCTCGGAGACCTTGTCGCCTGTGTTGTGCATCTGGAAGGTCCGGCGGCCCGGTTCCGGGGCGGTGAAGCCCTTGCCGCAGTCCTTCTCGGAGACGGCGACGGTCTGGTCACCGGCGGGCTTGGAGCCGCTGAAGGCGACGACGGCGCCGGCGACGACGGCGGGCACGGCGACGACGGCCGCGGGCACGACCCAGGCGGGGCGGCTGCCGGGCGCCTTCTCCGCCTTCTCGGCTTTCTCGGCCTTCTCGGTCTTCGGGCTTTCCGCCTTGGCCGGCTTCGTGCCTACGCCCCGTACGAAGAGGGTCATCACCACGGCGAGGTAGGCGACGTAGGCGATCACCTGCAGCCAGGTCATGGACGGGGTCAGGTTGAGGACGCCCTGCGCGAGCGTGCCGTACCAGGAACCGGCGTCGATGCTCTGGCTCAGGTCGAACGCGAACGCGCTCTGACCCGGCAGCACGCCGCCCTCCTGGAGATCACGCAGACCGTAGCCGAGCACGCCCGCCGCGATGACGATGAGGACGATGCCGGTGGCCGTGAAGAACTTCGTGAGGTTGATCTTCAGTACGCGCCGGTAGAGCCCCCAGCAGAGCGCCGCCGCGATGACGAGTCCGGCACCCGCGCCGGCCATCGGTCCGGCGGACTCACCGGCGGCGCGCGCCGTCGTCCACAGGAACAGCGCCGTCTCCAGCCCCTCCCGGCCGACGGCCAGGAACGACGTGACGATCAGCATCCCCGTGCCCATGGCGAGCGCGCTGGTGACCTTCTCCCGGATCTCCCCGGAGAGGTTGCGGGCCGAGCGCCGCATCCAGAAGACCATGGCGGTGACGAAGGCGACGGCGATGACACTGAGCGTGCCGCCGAAGGCTTCCTGGGCGGTGGCCGAGAGCGTGGCGGCGGTGAACGTCAGCACCGCCCCGAAGCTCAGCGACAGGGCTGTCGCCCCCAGCACGCCCGTCCACACCTGCGGCAACCGCGACTTGGCCCCCGCCCGCACCAGCGTGGCGACGAGCACGGAGACGATGAGCCCGGCTTCGAGCCCTTCCCTCAGCCCGATCAGAAAACTCGGAAACGCGTCGTCCCACATGGGCGTCCTCCCCGGCGCGACGCCGGCTGGTCTCTCGGCCGGGGCGGCGGAAGCGTCAGCGATGCGACCGCGGTGGCACTTTGGTTAGCGAAGCCAAACCTTAGTGGGGGGTGCGGGGGTGGATGGCCAGGATGCGGTCAATAAATAGTTCGGGTCTGGTAATCCGCTTGACGAATGGGTAATGGACGTGGGTCTTGCCGGCCGGTCGGCGGGGCGTGGTCGGGTGGGCCGTATGCGGTCGGTGTCGTCGAAGTGAAGCCGCGCGATGACGCGCGAATCGAAGATCCAGAAGTCTGTCTTCACATCACGAAGCCGAGTCGGCGATTCTCGAATTCCGCGTGGAGATCAAGGGCCGAAGCCCTCGCCTTGTCCCGTCACACCTGATCTGAGCGAAGCTCGCGAACCAAGGCTTCCGCGGCCCGGGCCATCGTGGCCGTCTGCGGGCCCGCGCGGCCGGTCCGCTTGTGGGAACGGGCTGTGTTGGCGCACAGCAGCAGCCGGCCGCCACCGTCGAGGACCCTGCCGAGAGCCGCCATATCGGCCTGCGACACGCCCTGTCGGCGGCGGTTGACCACTGTGTTCAGATAAGCGGACGGGTGCAGTTCATCGCCGCGGGCGTAGCAGCGCAACTGCGGGTTCGACAGGTGCCTGCGCTGGACCAGGTCCAGGAGCCGGTACGGAGTCATCAGCCGCGCCGGAAGATCGGCGTCCGGAAGCCGCCCGCGCGCGAACGCGGCATGGACCGGGCCGGCATCCTCCCAGCCGAGCGCCTTGCCGATGCTCGAGATGAGCCGGTGCTCCACGCGGAATCCCCTATGCCTTGGGGAGGTTCAGGTCCCGGTTCTCACCGTCGTCGCCTGCGCTGTTCTGGGAGCTGGTGACGTCGGACCGCTCGGACTCGTACCGGTCGTGCGCGCTCGTCAACTGCTCGACAGCGATGAGGAGATACCCGCTGCCCGGCTCTGCGTGTTCACGCTGCTCCATCTGTTCGGTGCTCCTTCCGTGCAGCCGGCACTCCGTGGCCAAGCCGACCGGGGCGCCAGTGGACGAAGTGGCCGTCACGAAGCCGTTGGAACGTGGTCATCATCAGTCTGTGCGAGGGGAGCCGCAATGGTGCGCGGCACTTGATGGCCGGTTCGCACTGTCCCGAGAGAGGCTGATCAACCTGGCTGTCAGGCACAGCCGAGTCCGGGCCGCCCGGCCCGGAACTCGGTGATGAATATGGACCAGGCCCCGGTCGGCACTATGAAGGCCGGACCGTTGGCATGTTTGGAGTCGCGGACGCCGACCCGTCCGGTCAGCACCGCGATGGAGACGCAGCCGCCACCGTTGTCTTGACTGCTGTACGAGGACTTGAACCAGGAGGCCTCGCCGGCCACTTCGAGGGCCGTCAGGCAGGCGTTAGTGGTCATTGATCTCTCTTGTCAGTCGGTGCAGAAACTCAGGGGTTTGGGCCGGGGCCAGTGCTCCGTCGCGCATCGCGTCGAATCTCCGGTCGTACTTCCAGACCTCGCGCTTCCTGTCGGACACGGTCATGACCGCAGATCCCTCTTCCATGACGACGGGATCGAGGTTGTGATCGAAATCCAGCAGGACGAAGTTCGCGCTCGCCCGGAAAGTGTTGAGAGCCAGCGGAAGGATCTGCACTGTCACGTGATCCAGTTCTGCGACCCGCGCGATCTCCGCGTACTGCGCACGCATGATCTCCGGATCGCCGATCATTCGGCGTAGAGCTGCTTCGTCCAGGATCACACGCAGTTCGACGGGATCCTCTCCGGTCAGGATGGCCTTGCGTTCCATGCGCAGTGCCACGGACTTGTCGACGAATTCGCTTGTCCTCTCCTCCACGTGCTTTGCCGTCATGAACAGGGCTCGCGCGTACGCCTCGGTCTGTAGGAGGCCGAAGATCACCTGAGAGTTCCAGGCGCGCATCGTGCGGGCGTCGGCCTCCAGGCCGACGTACATGGTCGTGCCTGACGGCATCACGTTCTGGTAGGGCCTGTACCAGTCCTTGCTGAGCGAGTCACGGTGGAGCGTGAGCAGCAGTTCACGGTCGACCTGGTCGGTGACGCGGTACAGATCGAGCAGGTCCGTCAGGTCACGGACGCGTGGGAGCTGGTTCTGTCCGGTCTCGACCCGGTTGAGCTTTGTTTCGGAGCCCTCGATGTGAGCTGCCGCTTCCTTCACGCTGATCCCGTACTTCTCGCGCAGGCGCCGGAGCTCTTTGCCGAGTTCTCGCCTTCTGAACGTCGGACCGCGTCGTGCTGCCACCCTTGAGCCCTCCTGGTGCTGTTCCCCGTCAGCGAGCCTCTGTACCCCGACGGCGCGTTCCTGTTGGTTCCCGAAGAAGCCTTGTTGGTGCTCCTGGCGTTCCTGTTGGCAGTCTTCCACCCCCTGTATCCCCTCGGGCAACCTTTCCCCGAGGTTTGTCATATGCCAATGTGAGCAGCCTTTCGCTGGAGCGGTTGCCTCTCAAGTAGCCGGTGCGGAAGCCTGGTTGGAGCATCAGCGACGCCACCCAATCGCTCGCAAAGGAGCCGACCCATGCCTCCGTTCCCCCGCACCAGCCACCTCGGCGGAGGGCACACCTGCCCCGACGAGACCGTCATCGAGGACGTGATCCGCGAAGCCAACGCCATGCAACGGCTGCTCGCGCCCCCAGGGCGGCTGACGTGGCTGACCGCCTGTCTCCGCCGGTTCATCGCCGCGACCGCCGACGACGTCGAGGGCGCCGCGACCGCGCGGCCCGTGGGAGACCCCGTCCGGCTGGAGGCGCTCGTCGTCGTACGGGAGGCCCGCTACCGGCTGCGGCTCGGGCCCGGTGACGGGTACGTCTCGGCGATCGCCTGTGTCCGCAGCCTGGGCCGGGCCGCGGAAGCCCTCCGCCACGAGCAGCGCCGCCTGCGCCGCGACCTCGTCCCCGTGGCCGGCTCGTCAGGCCCCGGCGTCGTCGTCCTCGGACCGTCCGAGACCTGCCTCACCTGTCTCGAACTAGTCGAACTGCGCCACCAGTTGGAGGTGCAGAAGAACTGGCGCGGCGTGCGTGACGCGAATGCCCGCCTTGCCCGCCACCGAACCGCCGCGCACCACCCCGTACCGCTGGCAATCTGACGACAAGGGAGGGTTCCATCCCTGTTCTTCGGAGGGAATCCCCGCCTTCAGGCGGGGAGGGAATCCGATCCTGAACTCTGCGGCGCGGGGCGCCGCAGCATCGTTCCGG
>NZ_JBFBBD010000025.1:16047-87806 GCF_040689515.1 Streptomyces sp. NPDC051173 | reverse complement strand
GGACGGGCTGGTTTTCGCGGACCGTAGCCTTGATTCTGCAGCCGGGTGCGCGCATCCAGCCCGTCCGGCGTTTGAGGACACCGCGCGAAGCGTGGTCGGGGGTCTGGGGGTCTCCCCCAGTTTCGGGAAGGGGCGGGGTGGGGAACAAAGCCCGCCTCAAGCGACAACGCCCCCTCAACCGTTCAGGATCACGCCCCGCGTCGTCCCACGCGGACGATAGTCCCCTGACGCCGCACGAAGGGAAAGCGCCGCCAACGCCTCCGGCGCCCCGCGCTGCCCCCGGATGCCGGGAAACGCGTTGACGTCCACGATCAACGGACCCCCCGGCACATCGAGGAGGTCGACGCCGTAGACGTCCAGAGCGAAGACCTCGCCCGCCCGGCGCACCACGTCGAGCCAGGCCGGGGGCAGTTCCCCGGCGGCGACCGGCTCGGCCCGGCGGGCCGACGGCGGGGCGAGCTCCGAGCGGCGGACGGCGGCGAAGACTTCGTCGCCGATGACCCACAGCTTGTGGTCCCAGCCGTTGTTGGGGGTGTAGGTCTGGGTCACCACCGGCTCGTCCGGCCACTGTGCGGCCAGGGCCCGCAGTTGTTCCGCGTCGTCCACCCGGGCCACGAGGTCGTGCCGCCTGCTGTGGCGGCTCTTGACGACCAGGGGGTACGTCACGCCGCCCCGCTCGGCCAGGCGCGGCGGAGTGGTGGCCGCCGTGGTGGCGGCGAAGGGCAGTCCTGCGGCGAGCGCGGCCTCGGCCATGGCGGTGCGGTCCTGGCACAGTTCGGTCGCGTCGGCGGAGTTCAGCACGGGGGCGCCGTGCTGTTCGAGGTAGCGGGCGAAGGCCAGGGCGCAGGGTGTGCGGCTCTTCAGCAGATAGACGTCGGCGAGCGCCTGGGGCACGCGCGCCGGTGACGGCAGCACGGCGTGCCGGGGGTCGAGCGTCTCCACCTGGTGACGGGGCGCCAGGAGCGCGGTGGTGGCGGCCAGCAGCGGGTGGTCGGGCGCGGGTGTCAGCAGGCAGATCCTCACGCGGCACCGCCCACCCGCGCGGGAGCGGGCAGGTGCGCGGCGGCCGCGGCGTGCCGTGCGGATCCGGCGTCGGCCAGCCGCAGGACGGCCCACGCCACCCGGGCCACCGCGTCCGGCACCTGACGGAAGCTCGGGAAGTCGTTGACGTCGACGACCACCGGTCCGTCGGGTCCGAGCACCACGTCCACTCCGTACAGGTCGAGGCCGTAGACGGCGCCGACCTCGGTGACGATGTCCGCCACTTCGGTCGTCAGCGGCACGTGGCGTTCGCGGGCGGGCCGGTCGGGGTGCAGCGGCGAGCGGCGCTCGGTCGCGTACAACTCGCCGTCGACGCAGTACACCTTGAGGTCGACGCCCGAATTGGGCACGTACGACTGGGCTATCAGCAGGCCGGCGGGTTCGGTGCCGGGGGCGGGCAGCCGGTCCGGGGAGGGCACGAGGCGGACGGCGCGTCCGGAGCTGCCGTCGGCGGGCTTGACCACGAGGGGGTACGCGGCCGCGGGGATCCCGGCGAACTCCTCGGGCCGCGCGGCGGCGTAGGTCACGGGGACGGGCAGGCCGTGGTGTTCGGCCGTCACCGCCGCCAGCGCCTTGTCGCGCACCCCGCGGATCGCGCGGGCGTCGTTGACCGTGGTGAGGCCGACGGCCGCGGCGGCCTCCAGCAGCGTCAGGCCCGGTCCGCCGGAGACGGTCTTGAGCACCCACGCGTCGTGCGCGCCCGCGCGCACCGCCTTGGAGAGCTCGAGGAGGGAACCGCCCGGCCGCAGCACGTCCACCTGGTGCCCCCAGGCGGTCAGTTGGCGGATCACGTCCACCGGCATGCCGTCGCGCCGGTACTGCTCCTCCACCAGGAAGCAGAGTCTCATGTGGTGCATCCTCGTAATCCCCGGACGTCCGCCGATCCCGTCCGGCAGAACTGTGACGGCCCAGGATGTCATGGGTGTGCGGGTGAGATCGCCAGGGGCCGCGTCGATTTCACGGCAACCGGCCGACCGTGCGCGGGGATTTCTCCGGATCCGACCGACTGGTGGGGATGTCGGGCGATCCGGGCGCGGCACGTCGGTGAGCGCCGCCGCGGCGGGCGGACACACCATGTCGCCAAGCGGGCACGGCGCGTACGGGGGCGCGCGGCGAGGCTTGAGCTCCGGTCCGTGCGGGAAAGCTGTAGGGAAAAGAGGCAGCAGCGAGCCATGCCCTGAACCGACGGGCGAGAATAAATCGCTGTATCGCACATCGAGAACGAGATGAACGCCGATGGACGTCCACACCGACACTTTCCCCGATGCGACGGCGATCCCGGTCGCCGCCGTCGACGGACGAGGCACCGTCACCCTGTGGAGTCCCCTGGCGCAGCGCCTGCTCGGCTATCCGGCCGACGAGATCGTCGGACGACCGGCCTCCCGTCTGCTCGCCGCTCCCCTGCCCGCCTCCGCGCGCACGTCGCTGACCAGGTCCGCGCGGTGGAGCGGCAGCGCCGCCGCCCGCCACCGGGACGGCACCGCGGTGCGGGTCCCGGTCCGCGCGTGCCCCGGTCCGGACGGTGACGGCGGGGTCGGGTGGCTCCTGCTGACGGCCGCCGGGAACGGACCCGCGACCACCCCGGAGTCCGGTTCCGCGCCACTCAAGGAAGTCAAGGAACTCAAGGAATGGGCCTATCTCCAGTCCCCCATCGCCACGTCGGTCTACGACGACGAATTGCGGCTCGTGAGCGTCAATGACGAAATGCTCGGCGTGGCGGGCCACCCGGAAGCGGAGATGCTCGGGCTGCGGCTGGCCGACATCCACCCGGGCCCGCCCTTCGAGGACTTCGGCAGAATGATGGCCGATGTGCTGCGCACGGGAAGGCCCGTGCGCACGGACGCCGTCTTCCGGGCGCCGGGTGAGCTCCGGGAGCGCGCCTGGGCCTCGTTCTTCACCCCGCTGAGGGATCCCGCCGGGCAGGTGCACGGGGTCGCCCTCGCCGCCCTCGACCGCACGGAGGAGCACCGGGCGCGGCAGCGGCTGGCCCTGGTGAACGAGGCGGGGGCGAGGATCGGGACGACACTGGACGTGGCCCGTACGGCACAGGAGCTGGCCGACGTCACGGCCGGGCCGTTCGCCGACTTCGTCGCCGTCGAGCTGTTCGACCCGGTGCTCCACGGCGAGGGCGAGGGAGCGCGGGCCGCCGGCCGTCGCCGCCCGTACCGCCTCCGGCGATGGCCCTGACGCGGACCCGGGCCCGGCCGAGGCCCGCCCCAGCCCGCCGCACTCCCCGCCGGCCCGCGCGCTCGCCTCCGGCGAACCGTCCTTGCACAGCGGCGACGACCCGGCGATCCAGGCGTGGCTGTCGGACGCCTCCGCCGTGCCCGCCGCCGTCCGCGAGCGAGGCGTCGGCTCCGTCCTCGCCGTGCCCCTGAGCGCGCGCGGCACCACGCTGGGCGTGGCCGTCTTCATACGCGGCAGCGGCACCTACGATGCCGACGACCTGCTGCTCGCCTCGGAGATCGCGGCGCGGGCGGGCGCGTGTGTCGACAATGCCCGGCGGTACGCCCAGGAGCGCACCGCCGCGCTCACCCTCCAGCGCAGCCTGCTGCCGAGCCGGCTGCCGGACCAAGGGGCGGTGGAGGTCACCTCGCGGTATCTGCCGGCCGACGCCCAGGCGGGCATCGGGGGCGACTGGTTCGACGTCATCCCGCTGTCCGGTGCCCGGGTGGCGCTGGTGGTCGGGGATGTCATCGGCCGTGGTCTCCAGGCGTCCGCCGTGATGGGCCGGCTGCGCGCGGCGGTCCGTACGCTCGCCGACCTCGACCTGTCGCCGGACGAGCTCCTCACCCACCTCGACGACCTCGTCATCCAACTGGCGCAGGGCCAGGGGCCGAAGCCCGCGACGGCCGTGCGGGAGACGGGCGCCACGTGTCTGTACGTGGTCTACGACCCGGTGTCGCGGCGCTGTGCCATGGCGCGGGCGGGGCATCCGGCGCCCGTGATCGTACTGCCCGACGGCACGGCGCGTTCCGCGCACGTCCCCAGCGGTCCGCCGCTCGGGCTGGGCGGGCTGCCCTTCGAGGCGTTCGAGACGGAGCTGCCGGAGGGCAGCCTCCTCGCGCTCTACACCGACGGGCTCGTCGAGGGGCGCGACCACGGGACCGGTCCGGGGACCGTCAGGCTCCGTGAGGCCCTGACGGATCCGCCCGCGTCCCTGGAGCGGATCTGTGACGACGTGCTGGACACACTGCTGCCGGACCGGACGGCGCGGCCCGCCGACGATGTCGCGCTGCTGCTGGCCCGCACCCGGGCGCTGGGCGCCGATCACGTGCGGAGCTGGAGCCTGCCCGCGGAGCGGGCCACCGTCGCCGACGCCCGCAAGCACGCGTCGGAGCAGCTGACGGCGTGGGGGCTTGAGGAGCTGGCCTTCACGACCGAACTGGTCGTCAGCGAGCTGGTGACCAATGCCGTCCGGTACGCGCACGCACCCATCCGGCTGCGGCTGATCCGTGACGCGTCGTCGCTGATCTGCGAGGTCTCCGACGCCAGCAGCACCTCGCCGCGCATGCGCCGGGCCCGCGTCCTCGACGAGGGCGGCCGGGGTCTGCTGCTGGTCGCGCAGCTCACCGAGCGCTGGGGCACGCGGTTCACCGCGGACGGCAAGACCATCTGGGCGGAGCAGCCGCTGGCCGCCGCCTGAGCCCGGCGCCCCGGGTACGGACGGGGACAGGGCCCGTACCCGGGGCGGCGTGCGGAGGGTCAGCGCATGCGCATGCAGTCGCGCACCAGGTCGAGGTGGTGGGCGACGAACGGCCGGGCCGCGCGGGCGGCTCCCCGCACCTCGTCGTCCTTCCCCGACTTGACCTCGTCGTCGATGAGCTTCAGCACCATGACGTGGCCGGTCTCCTGGGCCTTCAGCCACAACTTGTCGTAGTCGCGGGTGCCCGCCCGTTTCCTGAGGTCCGTCATCTCCTGTTGCTGTGCGGCCGTGACCTCCTTCGGCAGCGTGACGCTCAACCGTTTCGCGAGCGCCCGGAGCGACTCGTCCATGCGGGTGTGGTCGCTGACGAGCACCTCCCCGGTCTCCTTGGTGCACCGCATGACGGCGTGCCGTCCGGCGTCCTTGCCGGCCGCGATCTCCGCCATGTTGCCCAGGTGAGCCGCTGTCAGGAAGGCGTCGTCGTGCTCGCACTCCGTGGCGAGGGCCGTCCCCGCCGATGCCGCCGCCAGGGCGAGGGCCACCACCGCGGTTCCGGCCCGGTGTCGCATACGCATCGTTAGCTGCTCCGTTCCTCGTGTGCCCACGGCGCCCCTCGGCACCGTGGGCCGGGTTCTGGCCGGGGCGTACGGACCGACGCCCCTTCGAGTCGATGCCTGCCCCGGGCCGTGGCCGCGCCACCCGCGGGGCGTTCGCAGTCCGTCCCAATGGAGCAGCGCCGCGTCAGGAGCAGGTGGAGCGGTCCGGCGGCAGCGTGCCGTCGAGCAGGAAGACGTCGATGCGCTCGTTGACGCACGTGGCGTCCTGGGTGCCGTAGACGCTGTGGCCGCCGCCGGTGTCGGTCATGGTCACGGCGGAGCCGACCGCGGCCGCCATCCTGGGCAGCCACTGGACGGGGGTGGCGGGGTCGTATTCGGTGGTGTGCATGAGGATCTTGGGGGCGCCGGCGGCGCGTACGTCGTGCGAGGTGTCGTCCCCGGCCTGGGGCCAGCCGGTGCAGGTGGCCATGCCCGCGGCCATGAAGGGGCCGAAGACGGGCGAGGCCCGGACGAAGTCGTCGTAGGCGGCGACGACCTGCCGGGCGCTGTAACGGCCCGAGGTGTCGGCGCAGTTGATCGCGGTCATGGCCTCCTCCACCTTGTCGTGGACGCCGTTCTCCCGCTTGCCGCCCGCCCCGTCGGCCGCCGCCCTGCCCAGTGCCGCGGCCTCGCCCGGGTGGACGTGGTAGAT
This sequence comes from Streptomyces sp. NPDC051173, assembly GCF_040689515.1. Classification (NCBI taxonomy): domain Bacteria; kingdom Bacillati; phylum Actinomycetota; class Actinomycetes; order Kitasatosporales; family Streptomycetaceae; genus Streptomyces; species Streptomyces sp. NPDC051173. The sequence continues at coordinate 81,871 of NZ_JBFBBD010000025.1, read as the reverse complement.
GATGGCGGCCAGCAGGTTGGGGGTCTCGGGCAGGCTCTCCCGGGAGCGCAGCAGGCCCATGGTCTCCTCGATGGCGCCTTCCCGGTCGAGCTTCCGGCCGCCCGGCCAGTCGATCGGCTGGTCGTCGAGGTCGTCGAAGGCCCTGGCGACGTTGGCCATGGCCTTGTCGGTGTCGGAGCCGAGCGCGCAGTCCTCCTCGCCGCGGGCGGTGCACGTCTCGACGGCGTGGCGCAGCGCCCGCTGGTAGGCGGCCGTCTGGGCGAGGGTGGAGTCCTTGAGGTTGGGGGCGGGCTCGTCGACGCCGTCCATGACCATGCGCCCGACCTTCGAGGGGAAGCGGTGGGCGTAGACGGCTCCCAGCTTGGTGCCGTAGGAGAAGCCGAGGTAGTTGAGCTTCCCCTCGCCGAGCGCCGCGCGGAGCACGTCCACGTCCCGGGCCGTGTTGACAGTGCCGACGTACGGGATGATGTCGCCCGCCGTCCGTTTGCAGCGCTGGAGTGCCTTCTCCTGCGCGGCGATGAAGTCGGCCATCCCACCGGGGCCCGAGAGGTCCGGGCCGGGCGGGGGATCGGCCGCGCCGCCCCCGCCGCCGCAGAGCACGGGGGAGCTGGCGCCGACGCCGCGGGGGTCGAAGGTGACCAGGTCGTAGCGGGTGCCGGCCTTGCTGAAGCCGTCGGGGCCGTACTCCTTGAGCTGTCTGAGCCCCGATTCGCCGGGGCCGCCGAAGTTCAGGACGAGCGAGCCGCCGCGCTCGTCCTGGTTCTTGGTGCGGTAGCGCATGAGCGCGAGGCTGAGCCCGCCCTTGCCGGGGTCGGCGTAGGTGTACGGGACCTTGAGCCGGCCGCACTCGGCCGCGGCGTCGGCCTTCGCGGTCTCCTCCTTGACCGCCTTGTCCGTCTCCCCCGAGCACGCGTGCCAGGTGATCTTCTGCTCGTAGTAGGCCGAGAGGTCCGGCTCCCCGGCGGCGGCGTGGCCGGAGGCGGTGCAGCCCGCGAGTCCGGGGGCGAGCAGGACGGCGGCCGCGAGGGGGGCGGCCGCCTTGGCGACGCGCGGAAGACGGGTCGAGCACGGGGGACGGCGTACGGACGTCATGTCAGGGACGGTATTTCGCGGTCTGACGACCGGCTTTCCGGAAGGGGCGTCCGGGTGACATCGTCGGCGTGCCGCCGTGCGGATCAGCCGTCGAGCGCCCGTTCCAGCGCGGTGAACGCGCCGTCCAGATACTCCCGCTGACTGTCGATGATGTCGTCCGCGTGCTCGCCCGCGAGCAGTCGCGCGGCGGCGGTGACGTACGCCGTGCGGTAGGCGCCGACGGTGAGGGTGGCGACGAGGCGCGGGCGGGGGTCTCCGGGCGGGGCGCCGGTCGTCGTGGCGACGGCCTCGGTGAGCGCGTTCTCCAGTTCCTCGACGCCTTCGCGGGCGCGGGCGCGCAGGGCGGGCGAGTCCAGGACGATCCGCCAGAACGCCGGGAAGCGGTCGCCGACGGCGCCCAGCGGGTGGCGCCGGTCGAGGAGTTCGAGCAGCAGCCGGTGCACGGCGCCGACCGGCGTCTCGTCCTGGCGCCGGTCGCGGACGGCGCGGGTGAAGAGCTCGACGGCTTCCGGGATGCGGTCCAGGAAGAGGTCCTCCTTGCGCGGGAAGTAGTTGAAGACCGTCATCGTGGAGACCTCGGCCGCCTTGGCGACCTCGGCGACGGTCACGTTGTCGAAGCCGCGCTCGGCGATCAGCACGGTGGCCACGTCGGAGATCCGCTGCCGCGTCCGGCGCTTCTTGCGTTCGCGCAGGCCGAGTCCCCGGCTCTCCTCGTCCTCGGCCATGAAGTCCTCACTCATGGAAAAAATAGTACCCACCCAAAATTTTTAGCGACTACAGTTTTACTCATGGACTACGACGTGGTGGTGGCAGGAGCCGGCCCCGTGGGGCTGATGCTGGCGTGCGAGCTGCGGCTCGCGGGGGTGGGCGTGCTCGTCGTCGAGCGGCTCACCGAGGTGGACACGACGATCAAGGCAGGGGCGATCAACTCACCGACCGCCGAAGCCTTCTACCGGCGCGGACTGCTGCCCGCGCTGAGGGAGATCCAGGAACGGAGCCTGAGCGGTGTCACGTCCTTCGCCCGGCAGCGGGTGACCGGCGGAGACGCGGCGCCCGCGCGGGCGCCGAGGTTCGCCGGGCACTTCGCGGGCATCATGCTGAGCGCGGACCTCCTGGACGAGACCGACCCCGACCTCGACGCGGCGGGTCCCGCGGGCGAGGTCGGCCTCGTCCCCCAGGAAGCGCTGGAGCGGCTGCTCGCCCGGCACGCGGCGGAACTCGGCGTCGAGGTGCGCCGCGGTGCGGAGCTCACCGGCCTCGACGCGGCCGGTGACCACGTGACCGTGCGCCTCGGCGGCGAAACAGTGCGCGCGGGCTGGCTCGTGGGCTGCGACGGCGGCCGCAGCGCGGTCCGCAAGCTCGCCGGGTTCGACTTCCCCGGCACCGACCCCGGGATCACCGGCCACCAGGCGATCGTCGAGATGGAGGGCGCCGAGCGGCTGGGGTCCGGCTGGAACTGGACGCCCGGCGGGACGTACGCGCACGGCCCGTTCCCCGGCCGCATCCTCACCGTCGAGTTCGACGGCCCCCCGGCGGACCGCGACGCGCCCGTCACCGCCGAGGAGTTGCAGACGAGCCTGCGGGCCGTGTCCGGGGTGGACGACGTCACCGTCACCAAGGTGCGCTCCGCCACCCGCTTCACCGACAACGCCCGCCAAGTGAGCGACTACCGCAAGGGCCGCGTCCTGCTCGCGGGCGACGCCGCGCACGTCCACTCCCCCTTCGGCGGCCAGGGGCTCAACCTCGGGATCGGCGACGCGGTGAACCTCGGCTGGAAGCTGGCCGCCACGATCCAGGGACGGGCGCCCGAGGGGCTGCTCGACACCTACACCGCCGAGCGGCACCCCATCGGGGCCTGGGTGCTCCAGTGGACGCGGGCCCAAGTCGCGCTGATGCGGCCGGAGTCGCACGCGGGCGCCCTGCGCGACGTGGTCGCGGAGCTGACCGGCACCGTCGACGCCACCACGTACTTCGTCAAGAAGATCTCCGGGGTGTGGCAGCGCTACGCCATCCCCGGCGACCACCCGCTGGTCGGGCGCAGCGCGCCGGACCTCGAACTCGCGGACGGCAGCCGCCTGGCGGACCATCTGCACGACGGGCACGGCGTCCTGCTCGACCTCACGGGATCGGACGCGCTGCGGGCCAGGGCGGAGGGCTCGGTCCCCGTCGTCACGGCGCGTTCCGCATCCGACCTCGGCGGGCTGCTCGTACGGCCGGACGGGATCGTCGCGTGGGCGGTGTCCGACGCGGCGGAGTCGCTGGACGCTCTCGACGCCGCGCTGGCGCGGTGGTTCCTCCCCCACGCGCGCGCGGAGGCGCGCCTCGCTCCGGCCTCCGCGGGCCCGTCCGGCGGTTGAGCCCGGTCACGGCGCCGGGGCGACCTCGTGGTCGTCGTCGCACTCGGGCAGCGTCAGGACGGTCACCGCGCCGCCGTCCGCCGCGTTGGCGAACGTCAGCCGCGCCTCGATGATCCTCGCCTGGCCGGCCGCGATGGTCAGACCCAGGCCGTGCCCCTTGCCGCCGGAGCCCGTCGGTTCCGTGCGGAACCGCTGCGGGCCGTGCTCCAGGAGGTAGCCGGGGTAGCCCTCGCCGTGGTCGCGGACGGTGATCACGGGGCCGTCCACGGTGAGGGTGACGGGCGGGCGGCCGTGCCGGTGGGCGTTGGCGAGCAGGTTGCTGAGGACGCGTTCGAGGCGGCGCCGGTCGGTCACCACGCAGGCGTCGCGCACGACGCGCACCCCGGCGTCGAGGCCGGAGGCCCGTACGGCCCGCTCGGCCAGCTGCCCCAGCTGGTGCTCGTCGAAGTCGGCCTGTTCCGTGAGCGAGTCCAGCCGGGAGATCTCCAGCAGGTCCTCGGTGAGCCGGCGCAGCGCCTGCACGCGGTCGCGCACGAGCTCGGTGGGGCGCCCGGGCGGCAGCAGGTCGGCCGACGCCTGGAGGCCGGCGAGAGGGGTGCGCAGCTCGTGGGCCACGTCGGCGGTGAACCGCTGTTCGCTCTGGAGCCGTTCCTGGAGGGTGGCCGCCATCGCGTCGAGCGCCGCGGAGACGGCGGCCACCTCGTCCTGCGGCTTGGAGAGGTCGGCGGTGCGCGGGTCGGCGACCCGGGCGTCGAGGTCGCCCGCACTGATGCGCCGCGCCACGTCGGCGGTGCGGTGCAGCCGGCGGGTGACCCGGGAGACGGCGAAGACGCCGACGAGCAGGGTCCCGCCGATCGCCAGCGTCGAGGAGCCGATGATGGCGCGGTCGAGTCCCTCGATGGTGGCGGCGCTGTGGCGGTAGTCGAGCCGGCTGGCGAGTACCCCACCGGCCGCGGGGGTGGCGGCCCACATCGTGGCCACGCCGTGGTCGTCGCCGAGGGCGGTGCCCCGGCGGCCGCGCAGCGCCAGATCCCGCAGCCCCGGCGGGAGTTCGGGCGGGTTCAGCGATGCCTGGTGGTGCACGGGGTCGCCGACGGAATAGGCGCGGGCGGCGGAGTCGAGCCGCTCGAGCGCCTCGACGCGGGCCTGGTGGACGGTCTGCCGGGTGACGATGACGTGCACCAGGATGCCGAGGACCGCGGCGACGACACAGCACATGACGGCGAGGAAGAGCGTGAACTTCCCGTACAGCGAGCCGAAGCGGGAGATCCTGGGCAGCCGTGGCGCGCGGAGGCCGGCCCTCATCGCCGGGTCTCCGTCGGGCGCGGGGCGGTGGTGGCCTCGACGCGGCGGATCTCGTCGCTCTTCAGCTCCATGTAATGCCGGTGGGAGTCCCAGGAGTAGACCGAGCGCACGGCGTAGTGCGGGGTGTCGGACGGCTCCCAGACGATCACGTCCCGGCCCGCCACCTCGATGGACGAGGGCCGTACGACGGTGGACATCACGCGGGTGAGCTCGCCCTTGTCGAGGGTGTAGCAGCGCAGCCCCAGGAGGTGGTCGGCCATCTCGATGCCGACGATCAGGTCGTCGTGGCCGTCGCCCGTGAGGTCCCGGTAGACGGGGGTGCGGATGGGGCAGTTCCGCTCCGCCTCCGAACAGGAGGCGATCCTGGCCGCGGTCTCCTCGTCCAGCCCGTCGGCGCCGGTGACGTCGTGCCGGTGGGCGGCGACCTCGGCCTTGACCACGGCGTAGGGGTCGACCTTCCGGATGTCCCCGGAGGGTACGGCAGGGATGCCCGGGACGCGCGTGGCGGTGACGTCGTCGCGCTGCTCACCCGTCGGGACGGGGGCCGGGGTCCGCTCGGGCCAGAGCTGGGCGGGGGCCGCGACGGGGGCCGTCGTGCCGGCGGCGACCGGCTCCCCCGCGACCTGGCACCCCGTCCCCGCGGCCGCCAGCGCCATGAGCGCGAGCGCCCACAGGGGTCGCCTGAAGCGGGTGCGTCGGGGGCGGACGGCTCCGGTCACTGCTGGGTCCATGGTCGTGGGGCGTGCGGCTGCGGACACCACGATGTTATGCGAGTGCCGCGCGTGGCGGCCCGGGGCGGGGCGCCACGGCCGGGCCGACCGGGCCCGCCAGGCCCCGGTCAGCGGTTGCGGCGTTTGGCGATCGTCGTCAGGACCACGGGAAGCAGCAGTTCCAGCGCGCGGGCGACCGTCGCGGGCGGCAGTCCCGTCTTCTTGGCCACGGCGTTCGCCACCGGCCCGCTGAGCTTGGCGAGGACACCGGACATCAGGCCGCCGCCCAGCCCGGCCAGTCCCTGCACCCCCGCGGGCGCCGCGGTCAGCTCGTCGGGCAGCTCGGCAACCGTGGCCTCCACGACCCTCTTGGCCGTTTCGGTGTCCGTGCCGAGCTCGCCGGCGAGCTCCTCGATCCGGTCGTCGCCGAGCTCCTGGAGCACGTCCTTCTGCAATGAGTCATCGCCCATGCTCACGACCTTACGTGCGGGCACCTGTCCCCGTACGCAAGATCGCGGAACGGTCACCCCGGGAGAGCAGGTCGTGGGGGACACACCGGACAACAAGATCCTTAAGCGGGTCACCGGGAGCTTTCACCGGATCGGGCGGAAGTACGACTTCCTGATCTATCCGGCACGGCCTCGCGAACTAGCGTGGTCCACCATGCCACAGCCCTTCGAACTCCCCACCTTCTACGTGCCGCACCCCGCACGCCTCAATCCTCATCTGGAGGGGGCCCGCGTCCACACCAAGGCGTGGGCCCGCGAGATGCGGATGATCGAGGGCTCCGGGATCTGGGACGAGTCGGACTTCGACTCCCATGACTACGCGCTGTTGTGTGCCTATACCCACCCCGACGCGTCGGGTCCGGAGCTCGACCTGATCACCGACTGGTACGTCTGGGTGTTCTTCTTCGACGACCACTTCCTCGACATCTTCAAGCGCACCCGGGACATGCCCGGCGCGAAGGCGTATCTGGACCGCCTGCCCGCCTTCATGCCCATCCGCCCGGAGGACGCCACCGAGACGCCCACCAACCAGGTCGAGGCGGGGCTCGCCGACCTCTGGGCGCGCACGGTCCCGGTGATGTCGGAGGACTGGCGGCGGCGTTTCAAGGAGAGCACCCGGCACCTCCTGGAGGAGTCGCTGTGGGAGCTCTCCAACATCAACGAGGGCCGGGTGTCCAACCCGGTCGAATACATCGAGATGCGCCGCAAGGTGGGCGGCGCGCCCTGGTCGGCGCATCTCGTGGAGCACGCGGCGGGCGCCGAGGTCCCGGCCGTCATCGCGGCCTCCCGGCCGATGCGCGTCCTCAAGGACACGTTCGCCGACGGCGTGCACCTGCGCAACGACATCTTCTCGTACCAGCGGGAGACCCAGGACGAGGGGGAGCTGGCCAACGCGATCCTGGTCCTGGAGAAGTTCCTGGGCGTAGGCACCCAGGAGGCCGCCGACGCCGTCAACGACCTGCTCACCTCCCGGCTCCAGCAGTTCGAGCACACCGCGCTCACCGAGGTCGGGCCCCTGCTCCTGGAGCACGGGCTGGGGCCCGAGGCGTGGGCCGATGTCTTCGCGTACGTGAAGGGGCTCCAGGACTGGCAGTCCGGCGGGCACGAGTGGCACATGCGCTCCAGCCGCTATATGAACGGGGCGGCGGATAACAGGGCTTCGGAGCACTCGCTCCTCGCCGCGGCGGGCGGTCCGATGGCCGGGCCCTCGGGTCTCGGCACCTCGGCGGCCCGGCTGGTGTCGTCCCTGGTCGCGTCCTTGCCGGCCCGGCTCAGGAGCTTCACGCACGTGCCGTTCCAGAAGGTCGGCCCGCTGCCGCACCCGGACTTCGCCATGCCCTACGAACTCCGGCTGAGCCCCCACCTGGAGGGCGCCCGGCGGCACAACGTCGAGTGGAGCCACCGCACGGGGATCCTGGAGCCCGTGCCCGGGCTGCCCGGCTCCGAGATCTGGGACGAGGCCCGGCTCAAGGACATCGACCTGCCCCTGTGCGCGGCCGGCATCCACCCGGACGCGACGCCCGAGGAACTGGACCTGGCCTCGGACTGGCTCACCTGGGGCACGTACGCGGACGACTACTACCCGGTGGCGTTCGGGCGGACCCCGGACATGACGGCGGCGAAGGCCTGTCACGAGCGGCTCCTGCTGCTGATGCCGCTGGACCTCACCGCGATGCCCGCGCCGCTGACCCCGCTGGAGCGGGGCCTGGCCGACTTGTGGCAGCGCACGGCGGGTCCGATGGGGCCCGACGACCGCCGGACCTTCCGGGCGGGCGTCACCGCCATGCTGGAGAGCTGGCTGTGGGAGCTGGCCAACCAGAAGCAGAACCGCATCCCCGAGCCCGTCGACTACATCGAGATGCGGCGCAAGACCTTCGGCTCCGATCTCACGATGAGCCTCTGCCGGATCGGCCACGGCAGCGCCGTGCCACCGGAGATCTACGACACCCGGCCCGTCAGGGCCCTGGAGTCCGCGGCCGCCGACTACGCCTGCCTGATGAACGACGTCTTCTCCTACCAGAAGGAGATCGAGTTCGAGGGCGAGGTGCACAACGCCATCCTCGTGGTGCAGAACTTCTTCGACTGCGGGATCACCGAGGCGCTCGGCATCGTCGGCGACCTGATGACGTCCCGGATGCGCGAGTTCCAGTACATCGTCGCCACGCAACTGCCCGCGCTCTTCGAGGACTTCGGCCTGAACGAGGAGGCGCGCACGGCGCTGACCGCGTACGCGGACGAGCTCAAGAACTGGATGTCGGGGATCCTGAACTGGCACGAGGGGTGCTTCCGCTACGCGGAGGAGGACCTGCTGCGCCACCACGCGAAGCCGGCGGCGCCCGCGCCGCTGTTCACTCCGAGCGGACTCGGGACGTCCGCGGCACGGCTGGCCCCGCCGGTGGGGGTCGGGTAGCCCTCGGTCGCGGGACGGCGGAAAGGGGGGCAAGGCCAACGCCTCGCCCCCCTTTCCGCCGTACTGCCTACTGCCGGGCGTCCACGACCGCCCGCAGCTTGCCGCTCATCGGGGTGCGGTCGAGGTCGGCGCCGTCCACGGTCTCCACGGTGAGGTCGAGCAGCCGCTCGTCCACGGCCGAGCGGAGCTCGGGGTAGTCGGCGAGGAAGGCGTCGCGTGCCGCCTCCGCGGGGACGTCGCCCGCGCGCTCCATGCGGACGGTGAGCGCCTCCCGGGGGCCGCCGTTGGCCAGCGCGATCTGGAGCTCGCCGCTGTAGTGCAGGCGCTCCTCCGCGATGGCCACGAACCGGCGGTAGTTGAGGAAGTACGTCGCCACGCGCATCACGTCACCGAGCCGCCCGAGGAGCTCGAACCTCGGGGCGTGGCTGCCGCAGGGGCAGCGGCCGGGGAGGGCGCGGCCGAGGTCGCCTATGACGTAGCGGCCGAGGTCCTGGCCGCGCCGGGCGTGGGTGGTGAAGACCAGCCGGCCGGTCTCCCCCGGCTCCACCGGGCGGTCGTCGTCGACGTCGAGGACCTCCAGGGTGTGGAGGTCGGCGTGCAGGTGGTGGACGCTGCCGCCGCTCTCGGTGCACTGATAGCCCAGCGGGCCCAGGTCGGTGCTGCCGTAGGTGATGGAGTGGATGACCTCGATGCCGAAGGTCTCGGTGAGGGTGCGGCGCTGTTCGGCGGTGAAGTGCTCGCCGCCGTAGAAGATCTTGCGGATGCCGCCGTAGGAGCGCAGCAGGTCCGCTTCCTCGTGGAGCAGCTGCCAGAGGTAGGAGGGCATTCCGAAGAGGGTGTCGGCCCGGTGGGCGACGATCGTCTCGGCGGTCGCCCGGTGGTCGGTGCCCGCGGCCATGGGCAGTTGGACGCCGCCCAGCCGCTCCAGGATGGAGAAGAAGCTGATGAAGCTGCCGTACATCCCGCCGCAGTAGAAGAGGTTGGCCGTGCGGTCCCGGGCCGGGTCGTAGCCCGCGGCGAGCAGGCCGCGGGCGGCGGCGTGCATCTGGGTGTCGTAGTCGTCGTAGCTGAAGAGCGACAGCGCGGGGGTGCCGGTGCTGCCGCCGCTGCGGAAGTACAGCTCGGCGTCGCGCGGGTCGACGTGCTGGTTGAGCTCCTGGACGTCGGCCTTGTCCCGCAGGGGCCCGCTCGGCGGCGGGAGGACGACGGGCCGGGCGAGGTCGTCGAGGCAGGCGGTGGTGGTGAAGCGCTCGTCGGCCTGGACGGCGACGCGGCGGCTGTAGCGCTGGAGGGCGTAGACGCCGTCGTGGGGTTCGCCGGAGTAGCCCGCCGTCATGGCGCCGACGGGCGTGACGCGGGTGGCGCCCGCGGCCAGGACCGTGCCGGACAGCTCCGCGATGTCCGGGCGGCTGCCCGCGATGCCGGCGGTCTGGAGGTAGCGGCGCATGGGGCGCAGGGTGGGGATGATCCGCTTGCGGGGCAGCGGCTTGATCCACACGCTGCGGTGCAGCGGGGAGGCGGTGAGGACGGGCCGGGTGTCGGCCAGGACGCGCCAGGTGCCGTCGGGCGCGGTCAGCACGCGGGTCAGGCCGAGGTGTTCCTCCAGGCGGGCGATCAGCTCCGTGGTGGTGAGCTCGGCCTCCTCGGCCGCGTCGAGCGCCTCGCCCGTGGGGGCCGGCATGGCGGCCAGGGCCTCGGCGAAGCGGTCGGCGAAGGCGAAGACCTCGTCGGTGTCCTCGGTGTCGAGGTAGACGACCTGGGGGCTGGAGCACGCCTGCTGCTCGAAGAGGCAGACGTCGGCGGCCAGCGCGGCGAGGGTGGCCGGGTCCTGCCACGCGTCGCGGGTGAGGTAGGCGAAGGAGATCTTGTGTCCCCACTCCACCAGGCGGCAGCCGGGCGGCACATGGGCGGCCACGCCTTCGACCGCGGCCTCGCCGCCCCAGACGGCGACGGCGTCGGCGGGCGCGCACATCAGGCGCAGCCAGTCCTGCCGGGAGGAGGAGAAGCGCAGCACGATGACGCGGTCGGCGAGGGCGCCGGTCGGGTCGAGGGCGGCCAGCTCGGCGAGCAGGTGCTGGGCGAGGAGGGTGTCGCCGCTGCTGGTCTTGAGGATGTTGACGTTGCCGGCGAGGAGGCCCTCGACGAGGCTGAGCGGGGCGACGCTGGCGGCGTTGCCGGGGGCGATGTGGGCGACGAGGCCGACGGGTGCCCAGGCTTCGTAGACGGTCTCCTTCGCGTCGGGACGGCCCAGCCGCTGGGGTGCGGTGGAGCCGAGTTCGCGGCGGAGCTTGCGGGTGAGGGCGTCGCGGCCGAGGAAGGCGGCGAGTTCGGCGAGGAGGCCGCCGTCCTCGTCGGCGGGGAGGTGCTCGGCGAGGCGTACGGAGACGGGGTGGGCCGGGTCGGCCAGGGCCGTGGCCAGCCGGTCGCAGGCGGCGAGGACCGTCTCGGTGGCGAGCGGCGCGGCGAGCGCGGCCTCGACGGCGGCCGGCAGCGTGGCCAGCCGCCGCTCGGCCTCGTCGTCACCGATGAAGGCGCCCTGCCAGTAGTGGTGGTTCATGGTGTCGGTCATGACATTCCCTTCATCAGTTCGGCGGCGGCGACGGCACAGCTGCGGTTGCGGCTCACCCCGGCCCGGCCGTGGACGGTGAACCAGTCGGTGGCGAGCTCGCAGCCGCACTCGCCGCCGGGCCGCACGGAGGCGAGGTCGCCCATGAGGACGCTCTGGGCCGGCACGGAGGTGATGTACGGCGAGACGAGGTGCAGATAGCCGGGCTCGCCGTAGGGCAGCGCTTCGAGGGTGCGGGTGGAGCGCGCGGAGATCCGGGACCAGACGGGTGCGTGCAGGTTGTGGTGGTCGCACTCGATGTAGGGGATGCAGTGCTCGACGGAGCCGAAGGTGTCCCGGATCCGCTCGGAGGGGATGCCCAGTTGCCCGGTGACGCGGCTGTAGAGCTCGTCCTTGCCGATCCGCTGGTCCGTGTGGCCCTTCCAGCCGCCGCCGAGGATCACCAGGGAGCCCTCGGGGAGCGTCAGGGGCGGCAGGCCCATGGCACGCATCCGCTCCAGGGTGAACCAGAGGAACGCGGGGAAGCCGAGGATCCGTACGGGCGCGTCCTCGTCCGCGAAGCGGCGCAGGGCGGCGACGCAGCCGAAGGGGTCGAACTCGTGGCCGTTGCCGGTGTTGCGCAGGGCGTACTCGACCTGGCGGGCGGGCGCGAAGTCGCAGAGGTAGTTGTCGGTGAAGGAGGTGCCCAGCTTGAGGTCGCGGGCGGGTTCGTAGCTGTAGAGGAGGTAGTTGACGTCCTGCTCGGGGGTGATCCAGCCGTTGCGGTCGAAGATGCGGGCGACCATGCGCTGGGCGGAGCGGATCGTCCACCGGTCGAAGAACATCTGGGACTTCTGGCCGGTGGTGCCGGAGGAGGTCAGGTGCAGGTCCACGTCGTCCCGGGGGATGGACAGGACCTCGTGGCGCTTGAAGAAGTTGGCGTGCACGAGGGGCGCGCGGTACGGCTCGGCGGGCGCGGCGGGCTCGACGGGCGCCGTGGCCTCGTACAGCTTCCGGAAGAACGGGGACCGGTCGGTGTGCCAGGCGTTGATCTCGGCCATGGCGGCCGTGAACAGCGCGTCCTCGGCGGGGCCGGTCGCGTAGGGGTCGGCCAGGTCGCACAGTTCCTGGACCCGGGACAGCGCGTGCGGGTCGGGAACGTCGATCGGGGCGAGATGGGGGTTCACGGGGCTCATGAGACAACCTCGGGTACGGTCACGGCGGGCAGATAGGTCGACGCCCAGGCCGAGACGTAGAAGTCCAGGTAGGGCTGGAGGGGTTCGTCGACGACGACGCCGCGGAAGTCGATGTGTTCGGTGGTCCTGGTCAGCACGACGTAGTCGTGGAAGCCGTCGCCCTCGGGGCGCATCGCGGGGTAGAGGGCGCTCGGCAGGAAGCCCTGGGCCAGGAAGGCCGACAGCGCACCGTGGTGGGCGAGCGGCACCAGTGCCTCGACGTAGCCCGCGCCCGCGCGGGTGAGCGCCCGGGTGATCGGTTCGAGGTGACCGGCGGCGGCCGCCGGGTCCGGGTGGCCCGCGACCAGGGCGCAGTATTTGCCGGTGCGGTTCAGATAGGCGTACACCTCGAAGTCGCCGTCGTCCGGCACCAGCAGCACGTTGGGGGTGTGCAGCGGGTAGAACCACTGGGCGGCGTCGGGGAACTGGTCGTGGAAGCGGCGGCGGACGAAGGCCGGTGCCTCGATCATCTCCAGTCGCGCGTCCGACGTCCTGGCCGGTGCGGGGAGCGGTGCGGTGGCCCGGGTGCCCGCGTAGCTGATGCCGAGGCTGCGCTCGACGTTCCGCAGGAGCGGCAGCAGGGGCGCGGGCACCTCGTCGACGGGGATCCGCCGGTCCAGCACACCGGGAGAGTGACGCGCGTAGAGCGCGAGGCTCTCCCGGCAGTCGAGGTCGACCGCGTTGGGCAGGATGCCCATCGGCCGGAAGCCGTTGCGCGAGACGACGCGCTGGGGTCCGGCGCTGACGGTGCGGACCGTGGCGTAGACCGAGTCGAGGCGGCCGGTGTCGAGCATCCGGGCGCACAGTTCCTCGGTGAGGGCCCCGGCGAGGCCCGTGCCACGCTGGTCGGGGTGCACGGCGAGCCCTTCGAGGCGGCCGAGGCGGCCGCCGGGTTCGCTGTGGATGGCCGCCGATCCGACGACGCCCCCGGTTCCGGTGCGGCGGGCCACGAGCCAGAGGGTGTACGGGTCCGCGATGAGCCGGGACATCACGGCGGGGTCGGTGCCCAGGGCCGTGGGGTAGTGCGGCCCGTAGACGGCGTAGTAGAGCTGCCGGAGCTCGGCTATGTCGGCGGGCGTGGCCTGCTCGATGGTGACGCTCACCGGGCGGCTCCCACGGCTTCCGGCTCGGCCGCCGCGGGCGCGGCCTCCGGGGCCGGGGCGCGCTCGCGCAGCAGGGCCAGCGCGCAGGCGGCGGGCACCAGTCCGGCCGCCTGGATCAGGCAGAGCGTCTGCGGCGACAGCTGGTCGCCGAGCGCGCCGAAGAGCAGGGAGGCCACGGGGAAGGTCGCGCCGAGCACGGCCTGCATCACGGCGAAGAAGGCGGGCTTGTCGGCCGCGGGGACGAGGCGCTGGAAGAGCGCCACGAAGCGGACGCCGATCACGCCGACGCACCAGCCGGCCACGGCCAGGCAGCCCGCGATGACGGGCCGTTCGCCGACGATGCCGGGCAGGCCGAGGGCGAGGGCCATCGTGGCCAGGCACAGCGAGCCGACGACGGTGGGCCGGCCGGGCACCCGGGCGCCGCTGAACGAGCCGATCAGCGTGCCCGCGCCGAGCGAGGCCTCCAGCAGGGCGACGGTGCCGCCACCGCCGTGGAGCACGCCCTTGGTGTAGAGCGGGATGACGACGAAGACGGCGGTGGTGAAGAGGTTGGCGGCGGTGAAGCTGATGAGGATCTTGCGGACGAAGGGCAGGCCGGCCAGGACCTGACGCAGCGTCCGGCGCTCCTCGCCGTCCGCGCCTTCCCCGGCCTCGGCGGCCGCGGTGCGGAAGCGCACGGTCGCGATGAGGAGGGCGGCCGTCACATAGGCGGCCGCGCAGCCGACGGCGAGTCCGGCCACTCCGGCGCGGTCGACGATCAGGGCGCCGAGCAGCGCCCCGCCGAGGCTCGCCAGCGACTGGGTGGACAGCTCGAAGCCGGTGGCCGCCTCGATGTCCTCGTCGTCGACGAGTTCGGGCACGGAGGTGGTCAGGCAGGGGTCGAAGAACGCCTGGCAGGTGGCCAGGGCGAGGGTCGCGGCGTACGCGGCGGCGAGCGGCAGGTCGCTCGCGTACGCCCAGGCGGCGAGCGCCGTCGCGACAACGCCCGCGGTGGCCGCGGCGGTTCGCAGCAGCGTGCGGTGGGCGACGCGCGCGATGGCGCGGGCGACGACGGGGGCCAGGGCCACGGCGGGCAGCGTGCTGACGGCCATGAACAGCCCGGACGCGAGTCCGTTGCCGCCGCTGACGGCGTAGGCGACGAGCCACCAGGAGACGCCGACCTGGAACATCCGGACCGCGGCCTGGGTCAGCACCTGGCCGAGCCAGACGGCGCCGAAGGCGCGGTTGCGCAGGACGAGCGGGAGTCTGCGGGGCCGCTCCGCTGTCGGGGCGGTCATGCTGTCGGCCTCTCGTCGATGACGCGGATGAGCTTGCCGGAGCGGGAGTTGACCGCGAGGTCGCGGTTGCGGACCCACTCCACCTCCATCGGGTGGACGAATCCGGCGCGCAGGCTGTCGGGGTAGAGCGGGCGTGCCGTGCACAGCCCCTCGACGACCTCCTTGGCGAGGACGTCCAGACCGGCCGGGTCCTCGTCGCCGGGGGCCGTGGCCAGGCGCAGGACGAGGCCGTCGCGGCCGTCCCAGCGGCGCACCACGAGCTGCATGCCGACGATGCGGCCCTCGGTGTCCGCCTCGGCGACGGCGTTCTGCGCGTCCTGCGAGTACAGCGACACCGGTCCGACGCGCACGCCTTCCTCGGCGCGGCCGAGGATGCGGAAGTGGCCCGCCTCGGTGTCCGTCCACTCCGCGCGGTCACCCGCGGGGTAGCGGATGATCGGCATGAGGCTGCGGAAGAGGCTGGTCACGACGACGCGTCCGGGGCGGCCCGCCTCGGTGATCGGCTCCCCGGTCGTCTCGTCGAGGATCTCGACGACGGAGTGCGGGGTGAAGGCGCGGTGGACGCGCGCGTCGGGGCCGGGTACGGGGCGGCCGAGCAGGCCGGCGTCGACACTGGCGTAACCGAGGGAGCGCGCTTCGGCGTTGGGGAAGGCGGCGGCCAGCAGGCGTCGCTGGTCGTCGAAGAGCGCCTCGCCGCCGAAGAACAGCAGCTCCACGGCGGGCAGCTGCTCGCCCTGGGCGACCAGGTGCTCGGCGAGGCGGCAGAGCGTGGTCGGGGTGCCCGCGACGACCTGTGCGGCGAAGTCGCGGAGGGTGGGGACCGTCGACTCCAGCGGCGCGGCGCCGCCGATGGGCAGGCGCACGTTCTCCACGGGCGCGTGGGCGAGGGAGTCGAGGATGAAGAGGAAGCTGGCGTACAGCTCACCTGCGTAGAAGAGGTCCGCCACGCGGTGACCGGGCTTCAGCCCCGCGTCGACGAGTCCCGCGCCGAACGCGGTGACGAACTCCCGCCATTCCTCCCGGGTGTAGCAGGAGAACTTGGGTGCGCCGGTGGTGCCGCCCGTCTTGTAGACGGACGCCTCGGTGAGCGGTGCGGTGAGCACGCGATTGTCGTGGAGTGTGTTGGCTGCCCAGAATTCTCCCTGGTCCACGACGGGAAGAGCCGTGAGGCAATCCACATCCGGCGTCAGGGAGGCGTAGAGATTCGCGTAGTACGGGGAGTTTTCACGGGCGTGACGTATGAGGTCCGGAAGCTGATGGACGGGCATGCGGCCTTTGCCTAGTGACGAGAAAGAAAATGAGGAGTGTTCCTCGGCGGGGCGGGAAGCAGTGCACCGCCGCCACCAATTGAAAGCTGAACGAGATATGTCCCCCACATACTCGCGTTGCTTGTGCATCACAACTGACGCACGCTCAATGATGGAACACGGCAGAACGTACCGCAAAATCGGCGACGCCCCGGACGTCGGGATTGGCCGGAAACGGCGGCACCCGTGATGGCCGTAAATGCCAGCGGATGGCATGATTTGCCCGCGTGCGGCAAACACCCGGTATGCTGGCTCCTGCGGCGGTTCGTCCCTCGCTTCGGCCCCGGCCTGTGAGTTGACGTCCCGCACGTCGCTGTGTGAACCGTCACTGGAAGGGCGCCCGGTCTTTGCATAGCGTTGCGCCGACCCGCATCAGATATCAACGAACAATTCACCGGACGGCGTTGCTCGTCCGTCGGTGAATCCTCACCGGGGGCGCACGGAATTGCCTCTGAGGCAGAGCGGCGTTTCAGCCGGCCTTGACGGGTCCCTTACGGAAATCCGCGCCCGCCGGCGCCCGGGTCCGCCCGGCGGCTACGACGTGGGCGTAAGGAACCGTTCCGGCAGGCAGGCGTCGCACGGCCGGGCCTTGCTCGCGAGGAGCTCGTCACGCGCCTCGGCCGTGGTGAGGGTCTCCTCGCCGCCCTTGGGCACCCAGCAGCCCGCGTGGTGCACTTCGTGCATGGTCCTGCCGGACCGGGTGTGGGAGGTGACCGGCCAGACCGCGTGCTCCAGGTCCGGCCGGTACGGCGTACGGGAGGCGACGCGCGGCTCCTCGTACGGATCCTCCGTGAGGTGCTGGAGGACCGCGCAGCGGACCCACTCCCGCGGGGGCATGCCCGCTTCGTCTGCGGCCGCCGTGATAAGGGCGAGTTCGTCGTGGCTGAAGAGCTGCTCCATGCCGCGCGACGCTAGCAGTGGCGGAGTGCGGGCCGGGCGGGTTGCCTGAAGGCGGCATATGCGGGTGGCCTGCGGCGCGGAGCGGTTCCGCCGGGAGAGCGGTCGCCGTAAGGCCACGTGAGCGACTTCCGGACCGTGGCCGAAACACGTCATTTTCCGCTGGGCTCCGGTGAGTTGACGTCCGCCACGGGCTCGGGCACGGTTCCCGGAAGCGCGGCGGTTCCCCCGAACGGGGGCCCGGCGCCGGATACCGATTCACCCTTCCGGTCCGCCGGACGCCTCTCAGCGGTCCGGTCGGAACGGGTGCGCGAGGAAGAACGCGCGCCCTTCGGTGTCAAGGCGGTCTCAAGCCGGTCTCAAGGCGAAGGAACTCAAAGAGGGGGAAGGCGCCGCGGGCCGCGGGCGCCCGCAGCGGTGAAGCGGGCGGGTGTCGTGCCGACGTGCCGGGTGAAATGGCGGTTCAGGTGGGACTGGTCGTAGAAGCCGACGGCGGTGGCGACCTCCGCCGGGCACTGTCCGGACAGCAGCAGCGAGCGCGCCCGCTCGATCCGCTTGCCTGTCAGATAGGCGTGCGGCGGCAGTCCGTACGTCTGCTTGAAGCAGCGGATGAGGTGGGTGGGGTGGGCGCGCAGGACACCGGCCGCCTCTTCGAGCGAGAGGCCCGCGCGTATGCGGGAGTCGAGCAGATCGCGCAACTGCGTGGCCAGACGCCCCGCTTCGCGGCCGGGCGCGGCCGGACGCGTGGTGGCGAGCCGGTCGAGGTGCCCGTGGAGCCGCTCGCGGACGAAGGAGAGCCGGGACTCCGCCTCGAAGGCGTCCCCGGCGTGGGCGAGGGCCGTGTGCAGCCCGTGCACGCGCCGCCACAGCAGGCCGTCGAGGAGGACGGGCACCCCGGCGGCCCGGCCGGTGAACCGCTCGGGGAGGACCGTCGTGTCGAGGTAGAGCACGCGCTTGCGGAAGCCGGCGGCCGTGACGGTCCTCCCGTCGTGCGGGACCCCGGGCGGCAGCAGGGCGACGGTGCCCGTCCCGGTGGCTCCGTGGTGATGGCGGTCGAGCGCGAACTCGACGGAGCCCGCGTCGATGATCATCAGCGCCCAGGTGTCGTGGGCGTGGGCCGGATAGGCGTGGTCGACGAAGCGGGCGTGGAACACCTCGGCGATGCCGGGCACGGCCGGCCGCCAGGCGCTGACCTTCGTACGGGGACGGTCTCCGATCATGCAAGGAACGTACAAGACCGCAGGTGACCGCTCCCGGCACACTCGGGGCATCGGCCGGAGCACCGGCCGCGTGCCAGGAGGAGCCACCATGACCACGACCACCCGAGCCGTGAACCTCGCCGCGGAGCTCGCGGCCGTCCAGGGCCACTGGGTCCAGCGGAAGATAGCGGGCCTCAACGACTACGAAGTCAAACTCGCCAAGGTGCGGGGCGAGTTCGTCTGGCACACCCATGACGACACGGACGAGCTGTTCCTGGTCGTGAGCGGCCGGCTGACGATCCGGCTCAGGGACGGGGACGTCGTCCTGGAGCCGGGTGAGCTCTTCGTGGTGCCGCGGGGTACGGAGCACTGCCCCAGGGCCGAGGAGGAGACGTCCATCCTGCTGCTGGAGCCGGCGGGCGTGCCGGCCGCGGGCTCGGCGACCGTCCCGGACGGGCCGGCCGGCGGCGCGTGACCGGAACGGAGGGGTGACGGGTTCTCCGTGGAAACAAGGCGTCCGTCCTCCGCGGAGTCCGTGTCATCTCCCCTGCGGGTGGGGCGGGTCGGGGCCTCTCGGGCTCATCAGGCCGTCATGGGCGGTGCGTTGCGGCCCGGGAGGCCCGGGGGGGGGCGGTCCCGGGCAGGCCTGGGGTAGGGCGGTCGAGGCGGAATCTCCGGTTCGGCAAGGGCGGGTGCGGGGAAGAAGTCCGGCCATGTCCGACGGCACGCACGCCCACGCGCACCCGCCCGCCCTCATCGACCGAGCCATGCGGAGCTTCCCCGTGCACCACCCCGACGCCCAGCTCCGCATCGGGGCCCTGCTCCACCTCACCGGCACCGCCCCGCCCGTCGGACGACTGCGTGACCACGTCGCCGAGCGGCTGCCCGCCCTGCCCGCGCTGACGCACTTCCTCACCGACACGAGCAGCGGATGGACGCGGGCGTGGTACGCCGACCCGGCCGTCCACGTCGTGGAGCACGTGCTGCCGCCCGGCCGTGAGCACCTGGAGCGGGAGGTCCAGCGGCTCATCCGCGTCCCGTTGCCCGAGGGGGCACCGCACTGGCGCCTCGATCTGCTGCGCGGCCACGAGCCGGGGCGGTACGCGGTGCTCTATCTCGTCCACCACGCCATGCAGGACGGCGCGGGGATACTGCACACCCTGGAGACGCTGTTCACCGCGCGGGGCATCCCGGACAGCGAGTCGTCGGCCGTGGTGCCCGGCCTCTCCCCCGCCCCGCCGGTGATGCTGCGGGACCGCTTCCGCGCCCTGGCCACGACGGCACGCACGGCCGACCGGTCCGTCATCTGGGCCTCCGCCCGGCATCCCCTGTCCGCCCGGCGGACCTTCCGCTGGGCGCGCGTGCCCGTCGAGCGGTTACGGGAGGTCGGCCACGCCCGGGGCGGCTCCGTCAACGACGCCTATCTCGCCACGCTGGCGCACGCGGTGCAGGACTGGGCGGGCGGCCACTGGCCTCCCGCGCGCCGCTCCGCGGAACTGCCGCTGATCATGCCGGCGAACCTCCGCCGCCCCGAGGAGGCCGCCGCCCCCGGCAACAAGGTGGCGATGGTCCGGCTCGCGCTGCCGGGCGGGGACGTGCCGTTGACAGCTCGGCTGGACGGGGCGATCCGGGCCACGGCCCCCCTGCGGTCGCCGCGCCACCGCGAGGCGCTGCGCCGCGCGGCGTCCCTGTCGTACGTTCCCGCGTGGCTCCTGCCCCGGCTGCTGCGGGCCGTCGGCCGCCCGGACCGCGCCACGGTGGGGGTGTCGGGGCTGCTGGCCCGGCACGATCTCCACCTCGGCGAGGACCCGGTGACCCATGTGCTGCCCGTGGGCTGTCTCCCGGAGGCGAGCCCGTTCGGCTCGCTGATGCTGACCTATCGCGGAGTCTCGACGGCGTGCTTCATGACGGACCGCGCCCTGCCCGGCCTGGACTCGCTGCACCTGCGGTGGCGGCGGGCCGTGGAGGGGTGACCCCGGCGAGCCGGTCCGCCGCGCCGTGCGCCGGCTAGGGCCTGTCCGGCGGATCTTTGCCAGTCTGCGGGCCGGTTGCCTCCCCCAGCTAACGCTGGGGGAGATTGAGGACACCGCCGCGCAGCGGTGGTGCGGACGACGACCACCCGCAGCACCGACCACAAGATCCGCCGGACAGGCCCTAGCCGTCAGGCGCTTCGCCGTCGCCGCCCGATGTGCCGCGGGCCGAAGCGGCCGTCCGCGGGGCCCGTTCCGTCAGGCGACCGCGGTGACGACGACGAAGCGCAGGTCCGGGTGTTCGGCAGGGACGAGGACGTGGCTGGTCACCTGGATCTCGGCGCCGTCGTGAAAGGGCAGCCGGAGGCGGAGGCGGTGGCCGCCGGGGTGCTCGACCACGGCGTGCTGTTCGGCCCAGATGCGGCGGCAGGTGCCGTTGGTGGCGAGGATGTCCTCGATCAGGGACCGGATCCGGGCGTCGCGCGGGTCCCGGTGGCTGGCCACGCGGAGCATGGGGAGGTAGGTGCGGGCGCAGGTGTCCTCCCAGTCCAGCACCTGGGTGCGGGCCTCGGCCGAGGTGAGGGCCCAGCGCATGAGGTTGGCCTGCGGTTCGCGGGTGAAGGGGAACCACCGGGTCATGGGGGTGTTGGCGGCGACGATGTTCCAGGCGGCGTCGGAGAGGTAGGCCGGGTGCGGCGCCTGGTGTTCGAGGAGGGCGGCCGTCGCGGAGTCGACGGTCGCCTGGCCGTGACAGCCGCCGCGGACGGGCGGGCGGCGGCCCGAGACACCGAGGAAGAGGGTGAGCTTCTCGGTCTCGCTCAGCCGCAGCGCCTCGGCGACGCGCAGCAGGAAGGCGTCGGAGAACTCGCGGGGCGCGCCGGTCTCCAGCGCGCGGTACCAGCCCTCGCTCACGCCGGTCAGCCGGGCCACGTCGGCCTGTGACATGCGCGATCCGGCCCGGTGCCCCCAGACGCGCAGCTCGGGTATGCGCCGCCGGTCGACCCGCTCCCGCCAGGCGCGCAGCAGCCGGCTGACGGAATCGCCGTGAGGGCACGCCACCGTCGCCGGAAACTCGGGACCTTGGTCCTGTTTCGCCATCAGTTCACGGCCCGTCTTTAATCGATCATTGCCATGTCCGTTTCTACCGGATCATGACGGCGCTGACCAGTCCAGCGGCCAACAGCCTGTGAATGCGGGGCGAGTTGACGGGTGCCGGAAAGGGCTTCCGGACGCCTTTGACGGGACCGCCACTGAAACTCACGACACTCCGAGTGATGGATTACCTGTTGCAGACTCTGAGGGCGAAGAAGGCGTCGCGGTGACTCACATCCCGTGACGTCCGATGCCGTGCGTCCGGATCCGGGACTCGGGGATTCGCGATCCATAAGGATTCTTTGGGGGTGTCAGAATATGCGCTTCAAGGTTCTCGGTCCTTTGCGGATCTGCGACGGTCCCGAAGTGGCGGTCCTGCCTCCCTCGAAGCCCACGATTCTGCTCGCCGCTTTGCTGCTGCGGCCGGACACGGTGGTCTCGACGGACTTTCTGCGGCGCGCGATCTGGGGCGACGAGGAGCCCGCGTCGGCGAAGGCGGCACTGCACGCGTGTGTGCTGCGGCTGCGCAGGACGTTCACGAAATACGGGATTTCCGGTGCGGTGATCGAGTCCGTGCCGGGGGGCTACCGGATCGTCGTGGAGGCCGGTTCCCTCGACCTGGTCCGGTTCCGGGAGCTGCGGGCCAGGGCGCGCGCCGAGCGGGATCCGGAGGCCGAGCTGTGTGCGCTCAAGGAGGCGCTGGCGCTGTGGCAGGGGCCGCCGCTGCCCAACGTGCCGTCGGACTTCCTGCGCCGGGGCGAGCTGCCGGGGCTGGTCGAGGAGCGGCTGGCCGTCGTCGAGCGGGCCTGCGACATCGAACTCGCGCTGGGCCGCTGCGGGCAGGCGCTCGTGGAGCTGTGGACGGCCGTACGGGCGCACCCGGGCCACGAGCGGCTGCGGGAGCAGCTCATCGAGGCGCTCTACCGCACGGGCAGGCAGGCCGACGCCCTGGCGGAGTTCCGCGAGGTCAAGCGCTATCTGCGGGACGAGCTCGGGGTGGACCCCGGAGCCGGGCTGCGGCGGCTGGAGCTGAGCATCCTGCGCGGCGACCCCCTCGGTCCGGCCGAGGCGGCCCCCCGGCGGGACGTCCCGCCGGCTCCCGTGCCGGGCCCGCCGGTCGCCACCGTCTCGCACTTCACCGGCCGTACCGCCGAGGGCGCCGCGATCGTGGACCGGCTCACCGCCGACCGCTCGGCCCCGGCGATCGTGGTGCTCTCGGGTGCCCCGGGCATCGGCAAGACCGCGCTCGCCCTGCACACGGCCCGGCTGGCCGAACGGCACTTCCCCGACGGCCGGTTCGCGGTACGGATGACGCGCGCGGACGGCAGGCCGCGCGCGGCCGCGGAGGTCGCCGCCGAACTGGACCGCATGGCGGCGGGCTCCTCCGGGGCCCGGGACGGCCGGCGGGCGCTGCTGGTCCTGGACGACGTGACCGACGCCGAGCAGGTGCGGCCGCTGTTGCCCACGGGCGCGGGCGGTGCCGCGATCCTGACCGGCAGGCTCGGCCTGGCCGGGCTCGTCGCGGCACACGGCGGCTGGGTCCACCGGCTGGACACGCTCACCGAGGACGAGGCGTGCGCGCTGCTGACGGCCGTCCTCGGTGACGCCAGGGCCGGGGCGGAACCGGAGGCGCTCCGTGAACTGACGGCGGCGTGCGGCCGCTTCCCCCTCGCGCTGCGGATCGTGGGCGCGCGCCTGCTCACCCGGCCGCGGCTGACGGTCGCCGATTGCGTGGCCTGGCTGCGCGAGGACCCGCTGGTGCGGCTCTCCCTTCCCGACGATCCGCGGATGTCGGTGCCGAAGGCCCTGGGCGAGGCGCTCGAACGGCTGGACCCGCGCCTCGCGGATGCCTTTCTCCGCGTCGGGGCGTCGGCACTGCCGCGGATCTCGGCGGCGGGCGCGGCGGGCCTCCTCGGCATTCCGCCCGCACCGGCCGGGGAAATCCTGGAGCGGCTCGTGGACGTGAGCCTGCTGGAGGAGGAACCGGCCGGTCACTACCGCATGCACAGGCTGCTCCGGGACTTCGCCCGGCGCGCCTCCGGACACCAGGGCGGCCCACCGGCGCTGACCACGCGCCGCTGACCTTCGCCCGTCTCCTTCACAAGCCCCCTTCACAAGCTCCTTCACGAGGTGAGAGACATGCTGGAAGCCTACGAAGAGATAGCCGGGACGCGGCCCCGGATCCGCCGTGACGTGCTCTTCACCGAGACCCCGGACGGTGTGCTGTTCCACAACGCGCACGGGGGATTCCACCTCAACGCCACGTCCGCCTACCGGTTCGCCACCCTGCTCGTCCCGCACCTGAACGGGGAGCACCTCGTCGCCGACCTGTGCGAGGGGCTCGGTGAGAAGCAGCGGTCCATGGTCGGCCGGCTGGTGCGGACGCTGTACGAGCGGGAGTTCGCCCGTGACACGCCAGTGCCGGACGCGTCGGCCGCGGCCGCCCTGCCGCCCGGGGTGCGCGAGCGCTTCGCCCCGCAGATCGACTACGTCGACCACTACACCGACGACGCGGCCCGCCGCTTCGCCGCCTTCCGCTCGGCGCGGGTCGCCGTCCTCGGTGACGACGCGGTCGCCGGCTGGTGCGCCCTGAGCCTGGTCCGCAACGGCATCGCCGCCGTCGGCCACCCGGCGGGCACCGGCGCCTTCGCCGAGGCGGCGGGCGAGGCCGCGGAACTCACCTCCGCCGGCTGCCCCGTCGTGCTGGAGCCGCTGACGACGACCGGGCCCGTGGGCTGGGACGACCTGACGGCGTACGACATCGTCGTGGTCACCGGCGGCACTGCGGGATCGCGGCGGCTCTTCCGGCTGCTGGAGGCCGGTGTGCCGGAGGGCAGGACGCTGGTGCCCGCGGCCATGTTCGGCGGCCGTGCCGTGATCGGCCCGCTGATGACGCGGGACACCACGGGCTGCTGGGCCTGCGCGGTGCTGCGGCTCGGTGACCACGGCGACGCCGCCGCTGCGGCCGACCTGTGGAGCGGCATCTGTCTGCCCTCGGGCGGGGAGCCCGACGCGGCGCGGCCCGGCCGCGGCCTCTCGGCGATGATCGGGAACCTCCTGGGGTACGAGATCTTCCGGCTCACCACCGGCGCGCTGCCCGCCGAGACGCGCGGCCAGGTCGTCGTCCAGGACGTCGAGTCCTTCGACGTGGTCGCCGAGCCGCTGTTGGCGCACCCCCGCTGCCCGTTCTGCCGGACCGCGGGCACCACCGCTCCGGAGCCGGTCGAGCTGCCGGTGGACGAGCCCGCCCCGGCGGGCGGCACCACCTCGGCGGACATCGACACCGACGCGCTGCTCGCCGAGCTCAACAGCCGCCAGGTGCTGGTCGGGCCGCACGTGGGCGTGTTCCACCGGTTCACGGACGAGCCCTGGACGCAGACGCCGCTGAAGGTGGGCACGGTGAGCCTGCCTCTGGGGCACGGCACGGACCGTCAGATCGTGGCGTTCGACCTCCACACCGTCGCGGGCGCCCGCCTGACGGCGCTCGACACGGCCGCGGGTGTCTACGCCGAGCACGTCGTCCCGCTGAGCGGTGTCCTCACCGGGAGCGCCGTGGACACGGCCCGCGCGGCGGGCGCCCGGGTGCTCGCCCCCGCCGAACTGACCGTGGCCAGCGGGCTGCCCGCCGGGGCCGGTGACGTGACGGCGTGGGTCCGGGCCGGTTCGCTGACCGGTGGCGGGCAGGCACTCGTCCCGGCGGGCGCGGTGCGCACCTTCGGCCCGTACAACAGCGACCGGCTGCACACCCCGACGGCCGCGGGCACCGGGGCGGGCCGGACGACCACCGGGGCCGCCGCGCGCGGGCTGCTCTCCGCCCTGTGCCACGACGCCCTGGAGCGGGCCGTGCGCGGCACGGCCGGGACGGCGCGGATCGCGGGGGACGTGGCGGACGGCGACCCGGAGCTCACGTTCCTGGTGAGCTCGGCCCGCAACCTCGGTGTCGGCTACGAACTCCTCGACCTCGGCGAGACGCAGCGCTCCTCCGCGCATGTGCTCCTCGCCCGCGCCGTCCTCCCCCGGACCGGCGCCTGGGCCTGGTCCGTGGCGGGCGGGACGGACCGGCGGCGGGCCGCGGTGGCGGCGCTGCGCGACCTGCTGGGCCAGGAGCAGCTCGGGCGTGAGCTCGCGGAGCACGGCGACGTCCCCCTGGACCTGGGCGATCCGCTGCTGGGCGACCTCGCCCCGGAGGCACTGGCCGTCGAGGGGGACAGCGCCGCCCGGCCGGACGCCACCACGTACGCGGCGGTGCTCGCCCGGCTGCGCGCGGCGGGCCGCGACGCGCTGGTGGTGCCCACCGGTTCGGCGGACCTGCTGGCGGGCGGCATCAGCACGGTCCGGGTGCTGCTCACGCGTGAGGGCACCCGTGCCTGCTGAGTGGGAGCGCGCCTGCCGTGAGTTCGCCGGGCTGCTGGACAACTCCCCCGCGCGCGCCGCGACCGTCGAGGTCACCGCGCTCGGCACCCGCGACGAACTGGCCCAGGGGCCCTCCGCCGACCGGGAATTCGGACCGCGCGTGCAGCTCTACGGCCACCACGCGCTCGTCGGCCCCCTCCCCCGCGCCGCGGGGCTGCCGGGCGGTCCCTGCCCGCGGTGCCTGGCCCGGCGCTGGCAGTCGGTGCGCGGCCGTGCGCTGCGTGACGCGCTGGAGCTGGGATCCGGCACCCGGGCCGCGGGCCGGCCGCCGTACGCCGTCCCCTTCCTCACCGACGCGGTCGCCGCGCTGGTGGCGGCCCGTCAGGACGAGGCGCCCGCCGAGGAGGGCCCGTTCGGCGCCGTCCACCTCGTCGATCTGGAGACCCTGCGCGTCCGGCGGCATCTGCTCGTGCCGGACGCCGAGTGCCCGGACTGCGGGCGGTGCGTGCCCGACAGCGCGCGGGCCGCGACGCTCACGCTGCGGCCCGCGCCGAAGCACCGGCCCGGCTCGTTCCGGGTGCGGGCGGCCCGGGAGTACGACCTGCCGGTGGCGGCCTTCGCCAACCCGGTGTGCGGGGCGCTGGGGCCCGGGGTGGTGCACGACGTCGCGTCGGCGTCCACGTCGGCCACGGTCGGCTGCTTCGAGTTGCGCTCGGGCGAGTATCTGCGCGAGACGTTCTGGGGCGGCCACGCCGACTCCTACGCCGACAGCGAGCGCGTCGGTGTGCTGGAGGGGCTCGAACGCGCGGCGGGCATGCGGGCCCGCGGCCGCCGGACGCAGGTGCGGGCGTCGCTTGAGGCACTGGGCGGCGACGCCCTCGACCCGCGTGAATGCGGGCTGTACACCGAGGAGTTCCACCGGGCGAACCCCCGCGTGGTGCCGTTCACCGCCGACCGGGAGATCCCGTGGGTGTGGGGGTACTCGCTGCGGGACCGGCGGCCGCTGCTCGTCCCCGAGATCCTCACCTACTACGGCACGCCCGGCCTGGAGAACCGCTTCGTCCAGGAGAGCTCCAACGGCTGCGCGTCGGGCGGCTCGCTGGAGGAGGCGGTCTACCACGGGCTGATGGAGGTGATCGAGCGGGACGCCTTCCTGCTCGCGTGGTACGGCAAGGCGGCCCTGCCCGAGATCGACCCGCGGAGCAGCGCGGATCCGCGGACCCGGCAGATGGTGGACCGGCTCGCGATGTACGGCTACGAGGCGCGGTTCTTCGACACCCGGATCACCTTCCCGGTGCCGGTGGTGACGGCCGTCGCGGTGCGGAAGGACGGCGGGACCGGTGCGCTGTGCTTCGGCGCGGGCGCGGGCCTCGACCCGGAGGCGGCGCTCGCGGGCGGGCTGTGCGAGATCGCCACGGACGCGGTGAACATCCGGGGCCGGGCCGTGCGGGACGGCGCACGGCTGCGGGCCATGGCCGCCGACTTCGACAAGGTGCTGGCCCTGCACGACCATCCGCTGGTCTACGGCCTGCCGGAGATGGCCCGCCACGCCGCGTTCCTCCTGGACGGCGGCGGTCCGAAGCGCGCGCTGCCGGAGCTCTTCGGACCCGGCGTCCCGGTGTCTGCCGATCTGCGGGACGACGTCGAGCGGTGTGTGGCCGCGGTGGCCGGCGCGGGCTTCGACGTGGTCGTCGTCGACCAGACGCTGCCCGAGCAGCGCGAGCTGGGCCTGCACACGGTGAGCGTCCTCGTGCCCGGGCTGCTGCCGATCGACTTCGGCCGGCAGCGGCAGCGGGCCCTGCGGATGCCGCGGATGCGGACGGCGCTGCGCGCGGCCGGTCTGCGCGACCGCGATCTGGAGCCCGCCGACCTCAACCCGGCCCCGCACCCCTTCCCCTGAGCCGCCGAACACCTAAGGAGAACTTGTGGGTCACGCCCATGACTACGCGGAAGCGATCATGCACCGCGGCAGGATCCCGATGGAACCCGTCGGCTTCGTGCCCGACTGGTCGGACCGCCCGCGCAAGGGGAAGTTCTACCCCGGCGCGGAGTCCTTCCCGCTGCCGGCCGGGGACGGCACGGACTCCTCCGGCACGGTGGGGGAAGGAGTGTCGTCCGGCGCCGGTACGGCGCGCTTCACCCTGCCGCTGCTGGGCGGGATGCTCCTCGACTCCTACGGCCGGACCGGCCGCCGCCTCGGCGTCCAGGCCAACACCGACCTGCCGTCCCTGCCGGGCTACACCGACGCCAACTGGTCCCGCGGCACCGCCTCGGGCGGCGGCCTCTACCCCGTGACGGTCTATTGGGTGAACGGCCCCGGCGGGCCGCTCACGCCGGGCGTCCACCACTACTCCACCACGCACCACGCAATGGAGCGGCTGCTGACGGGCGACGTCTCGGCGGAGGTGCGCGAGGCGCTGGGCCTCGATGTGACGACTGATCAGTTCCTGGTCGTCGGCGTGAAGTTCTGGCAGAACGCCTTCAAGTACAACAGCTTCTGCATGCACGCGGTCAGCATGGACGTCGGTGCCGCCCTGCAGACGTGGCGGATCTGGGCGCGCGCCCGGGGGCTGCGGGTGGAGCCCGCCCTGTGGTTCGACGAGGAACGGCTGGCCCGGCTGCTCGGTGTCGACCCCTTGGAGGAGGGCATCTTCGCGGTGGTGCCGCTCTCCTGGGACAAGGACTGGGACAAGGACTGGGACAAGGAGCGGGCCACGGCACGTCCCACCGGGGCGGCGCCGCGGGTCCGGCGCACCGAGAGCGAACGCTCGCGCAAGGTGATCGCCTTCGAGGCCGTACGGCGGATCCAGGCGGCCATGGCCGAGCACGCCACCGACCGCCCGGCACCCGGCGCGCTCGCGGCCGCCCTGCCGGAGGCCGCGGACGGCGAACGCGTCGCGCTGCCGGAGCCGGATCCGCTGGACATGGGGGTGCGCGAGGCGCTGCGGCGACGGCGCAGCAGCTTCGGCCGGTTCGACGCCCAACGTCCGCTCGCGGCAGGGCAGTTGGCGGCGGTCCTGGCGGCCTCCGCGCCGGCGTCCGTGGGCAGTGATGCCACGGGTCCGGACGGGCCGCCGCTGGCGAAGCTGTACGTCTTCGTCAACCACGTCGAGGGCGTCGCGCCCGGCACGTACGCCTATGTGCCCGACAGCCACGAACTGCGCCTGGTCAGGCCGGGGCCGCCGGGCGGCTTCCTCCAGCGGAACTACTTCCTGTCCAACTACAACCTGGAGCAGGCCGCGGCCGTTGTGGTGCCGGCCGTCCGGATGGCCGCGGTGCTCGACGCGGTCGGCGACCGCGGCTACCGGCTGGTGAACGCGACGGTCGGGGCGGTGGCACAGACCTTCTACACGGCGGCGGCCGCGCTGGGCGTGGGCAGCGGTGTCGCGCTCGGCTTCGACGCCGTGTCGTTCGTCGAGGAGCTGGACCTCGCGGGCAGTGGCGAGTCACCACTGCTGATCATGCTCGTCGGCCATGAGCGGCCCGGCTCCGCCGACTTCCGCTACGAACTCGCCTGAGCGGCACAGGGAAGACATGACCACCGAGACATCCCACTGGGCGATCGGCCCGCACTTCATGCTGCGCGTGGCGGGCCTGCCCGTCGCGGCCGTACAGGCCCTGCGCTGCCCGGACACCGGCCGCTGGGCGGAGCGCGTGCTCCGCGAGGAGGCGCGGCTGCGGACGCGGGGCGCCGAACTCGGCGACCGGCTGCACCCGCTCGTCAAGAGCGCCGGGAGCGAACACGAGCGGCGACTGCTGCTGCGGCTGCGGCGGGAGGTGTTCAACGGCAGACTGCCCGCCGGGGCCGAGGAGGCGCTCGCGCTGCTCGCCGCCGCCGACCCGGCCACCGCGGCGGAGGCCGGCGGCTGGGTGCGCGACCGCCGGGCCCTGGCCGCGCTGCTCGCCGAGGGCGCGCCCCTCCTCGCCGCCGAGACCGCCCGCACCCGCGCCGAGCTGCGCGGGCTGCTGGGCGAGGAGCGGCTGCGGCTGGGGCTGCTGCTGGCGTCATCGGAGCTGGAGAGGCGACTGGACGCGTACATCGGCACGGACCCGGCCGGGCGGCCGGACAAGCGCCAACGCAAGGTCGAGCGCTCCGCCCTGGCCTATCTCTACCGGACGGTGTGCAAGACCAGCCCGTTCAGCACTTTCACCGGGGTGGCGCTGGGGCGCTTCACCGACGACGCCCACGGGACGGTCCACGTCCCCGAGGTGTGGACCGGCCGTCCCCGGCTCAACGTCGTCGTCCTGGCCCGGCTCGCCGAGCTGATCGCCGCCGACCCCGGCCGGCGCGGCGACCTGCCCGTCGCCCTCGCCTCCGGCTGGGGGCGCGACGACGACCGGATCCGCTATGTGCGCCGGTCGGTGACCGCGGGCGACGACGGCGCGGCGGTCACCTTCGACGCGGCGCGTGACCGGCTGTTCTTCCTCCGCCGCAGCGGCACCCTGGAGCGGCTGCTGGCCCTCTTCGCGGAGCGGCCGGTGCTGCGCCACCGCGAACTCGTGCGCTGGCTGGGCGCCGAGCGGGGCGCGGAACCGCGGGAGTGCGAGCGCTATCTGTCGGCCCTGCTGGAGCTGGGCATGGTGCAGATCCCGGCACTGTGCACGGATGTGCACAGTGCCGATCCGCTGCGTGCCTTCCGTGACGCGCTGCGCGACCTGGACCGCCCGTGGGCGACCCGGCTCGCGGAGACCCTGGAGTGGCCCGTCGCCTGCGTCGACCGCTACGCCGCGGCCGGCGCGGGCCTGCGCAGGGAGCTGCTGGCCGAACTGCGCCGCGCCCTGACGGAGATCCAGCGGGAACTCGGGGCGCCGGACGCGACCCTGCCGCGGACCCTGCTCTACGAGGACGTCCGCGCCGGGTCCGCGGACACCGCCGTCACCTGCGGGCTCCGCCCGTGGGCGGAGGACGGCGGGCCGCTGGCCGCGCTGCGTTCGGTGGAGCGCGTCCTGCCCGCCTTCGACCTGACACTGCCTCAACGGATCACGCTCAAGGGATTCTTCACGGCGCGGTACGGCAGCGGCGGCCGGTGCGATGACCTGCTCAAGCTGGTGCACGACTTCCACGAGGACTTCTACGACCAGTACATGACCTTCACCGCGCGCCGTAAGCCCTTCGACGAGCAGGGCCGTCACGTCCCCGAGCCCAACTGGCTCGGTTTGCCGGGCATCGCGGCCGTGGACGCGGCACGCGAGGAGTGGACGGCCCGGATGCGGCGGCTGTGGGACACCGCACGGGGGGCCGGGGAGGTCTGCGTCCGCACCGAGGCGGTCGACGCGGTCGCCGGGCACCTCGAAGGAGTCACGGCCGCCTTCGCCCCGCAGAGCCACTTCCTCCAACTGGTGCCGCGCGACGGCGACCCGCTGGCGGTGCTCAACCAGTCGTACGGCGGCCTCGCCTTCCCCTTCAGCCGGTTCACCCACTGCTACGACGAAGAGGGCGAGGGGCTCTCCGGCCGGATCCGGCGCGCGGCGGCGGCCGCGCAGCCGGCGGGCGCGGTGTTCGCCGAGATCACCGGCGGTTCCGTCACCAGCAACCTCAACCTGCACGGGCGCCTGACGGACTATCAGATCGTGTGTCCCGGCGAGACCAGCACGGTGCCGCCGGAGCAGCGGATCGCCCTGGACGACCTCTTCGTCGAGCACGACACCGGCACCGACCGCCTGGTGCTGCGCTCGAAGCGGCTCGGCCTCGAGGTCATTCCGGTCTACCTCGGCTACCTCGTCCCCCTGGCGCTCCCCGAGATCCCCCGCACGCTGCTGCTGCTCTCCCCCACGTCCATGGCCCCGCTCGACGTGTGGGGCGGGGTGCCGGAGGGCCCGGCCGACGACGGGGTGACCTCGCGGCCGCGGGTGCGCCACGGCCGTCTCGTCCTGAGCAGGCGCAGCTGGACGGCCCCGGCCTCGGCGCTGCCCGCCGGGGCGGAGGGGGACGACGCCCGGCGGTTCCTGGAGTGGCAGCGGTGGCGCGCGAAGCACCGGCTCCCCCGCCGGGTCTTCGCCACCGTCACCTCGGCCGCGGCCCCGCCGACGGCGGGCCGGGCCAAGCCGCAGTACGTCGACTTCGACAGCTGGCTGTCCCTCACCGCGCTCGAAGGGCTGCTCAAGGACCCCGCCGACCGGGTCGTCCTGCGCGAGGCCCTGCCCGACGAGGACGACCTGCACGCCGTCTCCGCCCAGGGCCGGCACGTGGTGGAGCTGGCCGTCGAGACACTCCGCAACGACCGCGAAGGAACCGGTGCGCTGACATGACCGTACCCAGCACCACCACCGCCGGCGCCTGGCAGGCCCTGCACATCCAGTACGCCGCCAACCCCCAGCCCCTGCTGACCCAGTGCGTCGGCCCGCTCGTCGAGGAGCTCGCCGCCGACGGCCTGCTGGCGGGCCACTTCTTCATCAACTACTGGCTGGAGGGCCCGCACGTGCGGCTGCGGCTGCGGCCCGCGACCGAGGCCGCGGCGGCCGAGGTCCGGGGCCGCGCCGAGCGGGCCGTCGCGGCCTTCCTGCGGGAGCGGCCCGCGCTCTACGAGGTGGACTCCTCGGGCTTCCTCAACGAGTTCTACAACACCCTCTTCGAGCTGGAGTTCCCGGAGGACGAACGGGGCGGCTTCCTGGCCCCCGACGGGCGGATGAAGCTGCGCCCCAACAACACCTTCACCCGGGAGCCGTACGAACCCGAGTACGGCAAGTACGGCGGCCCGGCCGGGGTGGAGCTCGCCGAGTGGCACTTCCGGCACTCCAGCGAGCTCGTGATCGAGGCCGTCCGCACCATGAACCTCCACCTGCGGACCGTCCGCCTGGGCACCGCGGCCCAGCTGATGATGGTGATGGCGGGCTCCTTCCTGCCCGGCCGCGCGGAGCTCGCGGAGTATCTGGACCGCTATCACGCCTTCTGGCAGAAGGCGTTCTCCGGCACGGACTTCATCGGCTCCGAGGAGTACGACCGCGGCTACGCGGACATGGGCCCCGCGCTCGGGCGGCGCTTCGACACCGTCCTCGGCGCCCTCGCCGGCGGCGGGACCGGCCGGCTGCCCGGCTTCCTGCGCGGCTGGGCCGGGCACTGCGCCGAACTGCGCGACCGCGCCACCACTCTGGCCACGCGCGGCGACCTCGTCTTCCGCTCCTGGGACGGCACCACCGACGAGCGGGTGGACGACCCGGCCGTCGCCCTGCCCCTCCTGCTGTCCCCCTATATGCACATGACCAACAACCGGCTCCATGTGACGATCCGCGACGAGGCCTACCTGTCGTACGTCCTGGGCCGCGCCCTGCGCGAGGAAGGCGGCCGATGACCTCCGGGCCGCTGGAGCGGCGGCCCGCCCTGCGCCCGGACGTCCTGCGCAGCGCGGCGCTGCGGCGCGGCACGTCCGTGGTGCACCTGGTGAAGGACCCGCGCGGCGGGCAGTCCTTCGAGGTCGGCGTCAAGGAGCACTTCCTGATGGCGCGCCTGGACGGCACGCGCACGCTCGGGGAGATCGGCGAGGAGTACGCGCGCCACTTCGGCAGACGGCTGGGTGAGGCCAACTGGCGTCAGCTGCTCGGGCTGTTGTGGGAGAAGCACCTGCTGGTGGGCGCCGAGCCGCCGGCCCCTGCCGCGCCGGAGCGGCCGGCGCGCAGCACGCTCCTCAAGGGCACGCTGCGGCTGACGGCCGACGCGGCCGCCACCACCGACCGGCTGTACCGGGCCGTCGGCTTCGCCCTGTCGCCCTGGTTCGTGGTGCCGCTCCTGCTGCTCACGCTCGGCATGGAGGCGTACGTCGTCCTGCGCCTGGGGGTGTTCGCCGACGGGGCGCTGGAGCTGTTCCGGCAGCCGGCGACGCTGCTCGCGGTGTTCACGCTGCTGTGGGTGAGCACGGCCC
This sequence comes from Streptomyces sp. NPDC051173, assembly GCF_040689515.1. Lineage (NCBI taxonomy): Bacteria > Bacillati > Actinomycetota > Actinomycetes > Kitasatosporales > Streptomycetaceae > Streptomyces > Streptomyces sp. NPDC051173. Next base: position 48,654 of record NZ_JBFBBD010000025.1, on the reverse strand, counting down.
TCCACGAGCTCGCCCACGGGGTGGTCGCCCGGCACTTCGGCGGGACGGTCGGCGAGATCGGGCTGCGCTGGCACCTGCCGATGGTGTTCATGTACTGCAAGGTCGAGAACTACCCCTATCTGCCGACCCGTTGGGCCCAAGCAGCCACCGCGGCCGCGGGCACAGTGATGAACCTGGCGTTCCTGCTGCCGTTCCTCCTGCTGTGGTCGGTACTGCCCGACGGCGACCCGGCCCGCGGCCCCCTCGCCGGGCTGCTGCTCGTCGGCTCCGTGCTGGCGCTCACCAACCTGGTGCCCCTGCCGCCGCTCGACGGCTACAAGATGCTCGGCCACTGCCTGGGCCTGGCCGACTACGCCACCGAGAGCCGCCGCTTCCTGCGGCTGCTGGCCGCGCGTGCCGTGCGGCGCGGCCCCGGGGTCGCCGGGTACCCGCGCGCGGCCCGCATCGCCTACGCCTCCTACGGGCTGGGGGCGGCCCTCCTCGTCGGCGGCTGCGGGGTGGGCGGCGTACTGCTGTGCCACCACCTGCTCGCCGGCCGGTACGGCGTGTGGGCCGCCGCCGTCCCGGCCCTGCTGATCGTCGCCCTGGTGGCGGTCACGGGCCCCTGGGCCGGGCGCCGGCCCGCACCGACCTCGTCCGCAACGCGCAAGAAGAGCTGAGGAAACATGAGAAACGACAAGCCGACGAGCCCCGCGCTGGTGCTCGAAGGCGTACGCAAGCGCTACGGCGACGTCCAGGCGGTGGACGGGATCTCCCTGACGGTCGAGCGCGGCGAGTTCTTCGGCGTGCTCGGGCCGAACGGCGCGGGCAAGACCACCCTCGTGGAGATCATGGAAGGGCTGCGCCAGGCCGACGGGGGCACCGTGTCCGTGCTCGGCTCCTCCCCCTGGCCACGCGATCTGGACCTGCTGCCGCGCATCGGCGTGCAGACCCAGAGCTCCGCCTTCTTCACCCGGCTGACCGCGCGGGAACACCTGGCCACGGTCACCGCGCTCTACGGCGCCGACCCGGCCGGGGTCGACCGCACGCTCTCGCTCGTGGGACTGGCCGAGCAGCGGGACATCCGCATCGAGGTGCTCTCCGGCGGCCAGCGGCAGCGGCTCGCCATCGCCTCCGCCCTGGTCCACGACCCGGAACTGATCTTCCTCGACGAGCCCACCGCGGCCCTCGACCCGCAGGCCAGGCGCGCCCTGTGGAAGGTGCTGCGCGCCCTGAAGAGCGAGGGGCGCACCATCGTCTACACCACGCACCACCTCGACGAGGCCGAGGCGCTCTGCGACCGGGTGGCGATCGTCGTCGCGGGCTCGGTGGTCGCGCTGGACAGCCCGGACCGGCTGGTGGGGGCGGCGAAGGCGCCGACCCGGCTGCTGGTGCCCGCGGACCGGCTGTCGCCGGAGCGGGCGCGGGAGTTCGAGGGCGCCGACCGGGTCTGCCTGGAGGGCGGGTCGGTCGTCATCGAGACCAGGGCGGCCGGGCCGCTGCTGGCCGCGCTGGGGGACGCCGTCGGCCTCGACGGCATCCGGACCCGCACCGCGACCTTGGAAGACGTCTATCTGGAGCTCACCGGCGAGCTCATCGGAACGGAGCAGGGCGCATGAGCGCGTACACCGCACTGACCGGCGCGAGTTACCGGGCGTCCGTCCGGGACCGCACCACCGTCTTCTTCACCTTCGCCTTCCCCCTGATCTTCCTGGTCGTCTTCGGCCTGATCTTCCGCGGCAAGACGGTGGAGGAGAGCGGCCGCGGCTACATCGACTACATCGCCCCCGGCGTCCTGTCGTGGGGCGTGGGCAACGCGGCCGTGTTCGGCGTGGCGTTCACCCTCATGCAGTGGCGCCGTGACGACCTGCTGCGCCTCATCCGGCTGACCCCCACCCCGCTGTCGTCGGTGCTCGCGTCGCGCTACGTCATCGCCCTGGTCATCGGGGCCGTGCAGGCGGTGCTGTTCATCGGGGTCGCGCTGCTGCCGGTCTTCGGCCTGCGGGTCGACGCCACGTGGCCGTGGGCCGTACCGGTGCTCGTGTGCGGCATCACCGCGTTCCTCGCGATCGGGCTGGTGATCGGGGCGCGGGCGGACACCCCGGAGGCGGTGGCGGCCGTCGCCAACTGCGTGATGGTGCCGATGGCGTTCCTGTCCGGTTCGTTCTATCCGCTCGACGCGATGCCGTCCTGGCTCCAGTCCGTCTCCAAGGCGCTGCCCCTGCACTATCTCAACGACGGCATCTCCCGGGCCGTCTCCGGGCGCGCGGACCTCGCCTCGACGGCCGTGGCCTGCGCCGGACTCGCCCTGTTCGCCCTGGTCTTCGGCCTGATCGCGGTCAAGGTCTTCCGCTGGAGCAACGACGCATGAGCACTCCCATGGCCGCCGCGAGCGAGCACCTCCGCCGGGCGCTCACCGAGCGCTTCCACGCCGCCGCCCGCGCCCCGGGCGCACCGGCCCCCGTCGTCGTGCCCGTAGGTTCCGCCGACGCCTTCCGGCCCGGTGAGGACCCGCACGGCGCCCTGCGCGCCCGCGCCACCGTGCACCTGACCGCCCAGGCGGTGCTGATCGGCCCCTGGGGTGCCACCGGGGAGGCGGCCGCGGCCTGCGGCCACTGCCTCGCGCGGCGCTGGCAGCGGCTGCGCTCCCGCTCCGAGCGCGACGCGCTGGAGGTGGGCACCCGCATGACCGCGGCGGGCACCTGGCCCGTACTGCCCGACTACGCCGTGGACACCGTCTGGGCGGTGTACGAGGCGGTGTTGCTCTCCGGCCGCCCGGTGGCGGCGGGGCGGCCGGACGGCGAGTGGCACACCCCCGCGGACCGCCCGCTGCCCCAGGTCTCCCGGATCGACCTCGCCACCCTGAAGGTCACCACGCTGCCGCTGCTCGCCGAGCCCCTGTGCCCACGGTGCGGCCCGGCGCCCGGGTCCGGCCCCCTGCCGGAGCCGAACTCCCGGCGCAAGCCCGCGCCGGACGCCTCCCGGCTGCGCCCGGCGGACGCCTACCCGCTGCCGAGAGGAGCGCTCGCCAACCCCGTGTGCGGCGCGCTCGGCGAGGGCACCTGGCTCAACGTCGCCTCACCCACGACCTCGCCCGTGGCGGGCAGCGTCTTCGTCCGCACCTACGCGGGCCTGTCCGACGTCACCTGGAGCGGCCAGGCCAACTCCTTCGCCTCCAGCCGGACACTGGCCTTCCTCGAAGGGCTGGAACGGTACGCGGGCATCCACCCCCGGCGCCGGGGCGAGCCGGTCGTGGACTCCTACGACAACGTCCGCGCCGAAGCCGTCGATCCACGTACCTGCGGTACCTACGCGCCACAGACGTACCGCGACGACCCGATGCTCGAACCCTTCGACCCCGGGCGGAAGATCCCCTGGGTGCGGGGCCACTCGCTGCGCGACGGCCGCGCGGTGCTGGTGCCGCGGCGGGCGGTCCACTACGGCGCGGGCGTGGACAGCGACAACTTCGTCTTCGAGAGCTCCAACGGCTGCGCCACCGGCAGCTGTCTGGAGGAGGCGGTGCTCTTCGGACTGCTGGAGCTCATCGAGCGGGACGCGTTCCTGCTCGGCTGGTACGGCCGGGCCCGCCTCACCGGCATCGACCTGGCCTCGTGCCGCGGCGGCGCGGTGCGCGCCATGGCCGACCGCGCGGCTCTCCAGGGCTACGACGTGCGGGCCTTCGACAACCGCGTCGATCTGTCCGTGCCCGTCGTGACCGCGGTCGCGGTGCGCCGCGACGGCGGCCCCGGCACGCTCTCCTTCGCGGCGGGTGCCCGCCTCGACCCGGAGGAGGCGGTGGAGGCGGCGCTGTCGGAGGTCCTCACCTATCTCCCGCACCTGGACCGCCAGGTGGCCGAGCACCGGGACGACCTGGAGGCGATGGCCGACGACTTCTCCCTCGTACGGCAGCTCACCCACCACGCCCGGCTCTACGGCCTGCCGCGGATGGCACGGCACGCGCACGAGTATCTGGAACCCGCCGCGGTCCGCCCGGTGGACGAGCTCTACGCCGGCTGGCGGCGGCCCGCCACAGGGGATCTGCTCGACGACGTGCTGCTGTGCCGCGACGAGCTGGTGCGCGCGGGCTTCGACGTGATCGTGGTCGACCAGACCTCGCCCGAGCAGGAGCGCATGGGGCTGCGCACGGTGTCGACCGTCGTGCCGGGGCTCGTCCCGATCGACTTCGGCTGGGACCGGCAGCGGGTGCTGGGGATGGACCGGCTGCGTACGGCGTTCCGGCGGGCGGGGTGGCGGACGACGGACCTGCGGGACGAGGAGATCCGCCGGGTGCCGCACCCGTTCCCCTGACCCGCCCCGGCCGTGACGCCGGGCAGCCCTCTCCGGGACGGATCCCGTCCCGGAGAGGGCTGCCGGTGCGCGGCTCGTCAGGCGGAGCAGCTGGTGGTGCTGGTCGTGCTGGAGCAGGTGCTCGTGGAGCTGGAGCTGGTGGAGCCGGCGAGGACGACCTCGCTGGCGTCGGAGTAGTCCGAGATCTCGAACGTCTCCGACTCCAGCTCCAGGATCTCCTGGGCGAGGGAAGCGAGTTCGGCCTTCTGAGCCATGGTTGATCTCCTTCGTGCGGTCGGGCGGGGACGGGGGCCCGCGCCCTTCGGTCCTTGCGCGATCAGTCCACCAGGGGCCGCTGACAGATCACTTCGCGACCGCTGACACCCGGTGTCAGCGGCGCCTCCGCGACGTCCACGAGAAAGGCGGATCCATGCTCACCGAGGAACAGTTGCGGGCGGTCACCACGCTCTACCTCGATCTCCACGCCCACCCGGAGCTCTCCGGGGCGGAGGCGCGGACGGCCGGTCTGTTCGCCGGCCGGCTGACGGCGGAAGGTTTCCGGGTGACCACGGGCGTCGGCGGCCACGGTGTCGTCGGGGTGCTGGAGAACGGCGACGGGCCGCGGGTGATGCTCCGCGCCGAGCTCGACGCCCTGCCCGTACGGGAGCGGACCGGCCTGCCGTACGCGAGCCGCGTCACCGCCCCCGAGCCCGTCATGCACGCCTGCGGCCATGACCTGCACCTCACGGCGGTCGCGGGCGCGGCCGGCGTGCTGGCCAGGGAGAGGCGGCGGTGGCGGGGCACGCTGCTGGTCGTCGGGCAGCCTGCGGAGGAGACGCTGACGGGCGCGCGGGCCATGCTCGACGACGGGCTGTACGAGCGGTTCGGCCGCCCCGACGCGGTGCTGGCCCAGCACGCGGCGCCGTTCCCGGCGGGCATGGTCGCGCACGGCTCGGGCCCGGTGACGGCCGGCAGCGTGTCCCTCGACGTGGTGGTGCACGGCCGCGGCGGGCACGCGGCGACGCCCCACCTGGCCGTGGACCCGGTCGTGACGGCGGCCGCGACGGTGCTCCGCCTCCAGTCCGTGGTGGCCGCCGGGACGGCACCCGCCGAACAGGCGGTCCTCACGGTGGGCCGGCTGCACGCGGGGAAGCGGAGCAATGTCCTTCCCGACCGGGCCGAACTGGGCGTCACCGTCCGCGCCTTCTCCGAGTCCGCGCTCGACCGGCTGTCGGCGGCCGTGCACCGGGTCGTACGGGCCGAATGCGCCGCCTCGGACTGCCCCGAGCCGCCGGACATCACCGTCACGTCCCGCTCCCCCGTCAACCTCCCCGACGCCCGGCTGACTTCGGCCGTACGGGACGCCCACCGGACGGCGTTCGGCACGGAGCGGGTCACGGGGTGGTCGCCGTCCCTGGCCACGGAGGACTTCCCGCTCTTCGCCGAGGGCGGGGTGCCGACCGCCTATTGGATGCTGGGGACGGCGGGACCGCGGGAGTGGGCGGCGGCACGGCACACCCCGCTCCCGCCGAACCACTCCCCCTTCTTCGCCCCGCACGCCCGCCTCGCCGTCCCGACAGGCGTCGAGGCGATGGTGACGGCGGCCCTGTGCGCCCTGTCCGCTACGTGAACGGGGCTACGGCCGCGGCTCCACGGAGGGGCGCGAAGACAACGCGCTGCGGCAGCCGGGCGGGTGACGACGCCGACGGCCGTGAACTCCCCGGCGACGGCCGGTTCCCGGGTCCGGTGACCGGCGGCGACCGACAGGCCCCGTTGCCGGGCGGGCACACCACCTTGCAGGGTGGGCACCAGGTCACCCGGCCTGGACCGCCAGAGGAAGGACTGACTCATGGACCAGCCGTTCGGTTCCTACCAGAACGAGATCTACTCCGACGCGCTTCGCGGCGTCCTGCCGCGGTACCCCATGACGCACGACGAGTTGGAGTCCAGGGCCCTGGCGATGCTGCCGGAGTCCGTGCGCTTCTATGTCGCCGGGGGTGCGGGGGACGAGCGCACCCAGCGGGCCAACGTGGCCGCCTTCGAGCGGTGGGGGCTGTACCCCAGGATGTTCGTGGGGGCGGCGCGACGTGACCTGTCGGTCGACCTGTTCGGACTGACCCTGCCCTCGCCCCTGTTCATGGCGCCGATAGGCGTCATCGGGCTGTGCGCCCAGGACGGGCACGGCGATCTGGCGACGGCGCGGGCGGCCGCCCGTACCGGGGTCCCGATGATCGCCTCGACCTTCTCCGTCGACCCGATGGAGGCGGTCGTGGCCGGGTCCGGGCGGACACCGGCGCTGTTCCAGCTGTACACGCCCACCGACCGGGACCTCGCGGAGAGCCTGGTCCAGCGCGCGGAGAAGGCGGGGTTCAAGGCGATCGTGGTCACCCTGGACGCCTGGACGACCGGCTGGCGGCCGCGCGACCTGAGCACCGGCAACTTCCCGCAGCTGCGCGGCCACTGCCTGGCCAACTACACCGGCGACCCCGTCTTCCGGGCCGGCCTGGAGCGCACGCCGGAAGAGGACCCGCAGGCCGCGGTCCTGCGCTGGAGAGAAGTCTTCAGCAACCCCCTCACCTGGGACGACCTGCCCTGGCTGCGCTCGATCACCACACTGCCGCTGATCGTGAAGGGCCTCTGCCACCCCGAGGACGTGCGCCGCGCCCGGGACGGCGGCGTGGACGGCGTCTACTGCTCCAACCACGGCGGCCGCCAGGCCGACGGGGGCCTGCCCGCCCTCGACGCCCTGCCCGGCGTCGTCGAGGCGGCCGACGGCCTGCCCGTCCTCTTCGACTCCGGCGTCCGCAGCGGAGCGGACGTCGTCAAGGCGATCGCCCTGGGCGCCACCGCCGTCGGCATCGGCCGCCCGTACGCCTACGGCCTCGCCCTCGGCGGCACCGACGGCATCGTCCACGTCCTGCGCTCGGTCCTGGCCGAGGCCGACCTGCTCATGGCCGTCGACGGCTACCCCACCCTGGCGGACCTCACTCCCGAGGCGCTCCGGCGCGTCGGCTGACCCACTCGCCCCGGCACGCCTGCGCCTGGGATCCCTTCTCCCCCGGTGCCGACGCCGCGGCGGGCGAGCTGTTCACCGGCCTCGCCCGCCTGCTCAAGTGAGCGCCCCCTGGGCCGCCGTCTCCGGCCCAGGGATGCGATCACTTGTGATCGGCGATGCCATGGAGGCATGGCCACGTACAGGCCGGCCACGGGTGCCACGCGGCTGCACCGCGTGTTCGAGGCCGCCTGCGACCGTTCGCCGTCGGCCACGGCGCTGGAGTGCGAGCAGCACAGGCTGACCTACGGCGAACTCGACGCCCGCGCCAACCAGCTCGCCCGTCACCTCCGCGGCCTCGGCATCGGCCCGGGGTCGCGGGTCGCGATCCTGGTGCCGCGCTCGGTGGAGACGTACGTGTCCTTGCTGGGCGTGGGCAAGGCGGGTGCGACGTTCGTGCCGGTCGACCCGGCGTCACCGCCGGACCGCGTCGCCTACATCGCGGAGGACGCCGACGTCGACCTGGTGCTGACCGCCCCCGGTGCCGCGCGGGCCGCCGAAGGGCTCACCCGGCGCGTCGTGGACCTCGGTTCGTGCGGGCCGGAGCTCGCGGCGGCGCCCCGTACCCGCCTGCCGCCCGGCCGGGAGGAGAAGGATCCGCTGGCGTACATCATGTACACCTCCGGGTCGAGCGGCAGGCCCAAGGGTGTGCAGATCGCCCAGTCGAGCATCTGCAACTTCCTCCGCTTCGTCCCCGGGCTCTACGACGTGCGGCCGGAGGACCGGGTCCACCAGGGCATGACGATCTCCTTCGACTTCTCCATCGAGGAGATCTGGCCGACGTGGGCGGTCGGCGCCACGCTCGTCGCGGGCCCGACCGGCTCGGGGCAGCTCGGCGCCGAGCTCGCCGACTGGCTGGAGGAGCGCGGGATCACGGTCATGTACTGCGTGCCGACGCTGCTGGCGACGATCCCCCGGGACCTGCCGCTCCTGCGCGGCATCATGGTCGGCGGCGAGGCGTGCCCGGCCCGGCTCGTCGAGCGGTGGAGCAGGCCGGGGCGCCGCATCCTCAACACCTACGGACCGACCGAGGCCACGGTCACCGCCACCGTCGGGGAACTGCTGCCGGGCCGGCCCGTGACCATCGGCAGGCCGCTGCCCACCTATGCGGTGGTGCTGCTCGACGAGGGGCGCCGGCCCGTGCCCGACGGCGCGGTCGGGGAGATCTGCGTCGGCGGCCCCGGCGTCGCCCGCGGCTATGTCGGGCGGCCGGAGCTGACCGCCGACCGGTTCATCGAGCATCCGCTGGCCCCGGAGGGCGGCAGGCTCTACCGCACGGGCGACCTCGGACGCAGGTCCCCGGACGGGCAGTTCGAGTATCTGGGCCGGGCCGACGCCGAGGTGAAGGTCCGCGGGCGCCGGGTCGACCTCGGCGAGATCGACAATGTGCTGCTGGAGGAGCCCGGTGTGGCCGAGGCGGCCACCACCTTGATGCCCGCGCCCGACGTGGAGAGCGGGGAGGGCGGGGCGGGTGAACTGTCCGCCTACGTAGTGCGGTCGGCGGACGGCACGGAGCCGGACGAGGTCCTCCTCGCCCGGCTGCACGAGCGCGCGCGGCGCAAGCTGCCCGCCTACATGGTGCCGTCCTTCCTGGACGTCCTCGCCGAGCTGCCCGCCATGCCGAGCGGCAAGGTGGACCGGCGGCGGCTGCCCCCGCCGACCGGCCGCCGCCTCCTGGGCGGCGGCGAAGTGGTGCCGCCCCGAGGCGAGTTGGAGGAGCGGGTACGGGACGCCTGGGCGGAGGCGCTGGATGTCGGCCCCGCGGCGCTGTCGGCGGAGGCGGACTTCTTCACCGACCTCGGCGGCCACTCCCTCCTCGCGGCCCGCGTCGTGTCCCTGCTGCGCGACCGGGACCTCGGGGCTCCCGCCCTGCGCGACCTCTACGCCCACCCGACCGTGCGCGGCCTCGCGGCCGTGCTGGGCGCGGCGGCGGAGGCCGCCCCGCCGGCCGGGCCGCCCCGCCCCGAGCCGATCCGCCACAGCGGCCGCCGGATCGCGGCGGCGGGGGCCGTCCAGGCGGGGGCGATCTATCTGGTGCTGCTCTCCTTCACGCTGCCGCTGGCCTGGGTGCTCGACCGGAGCGACGGCGACCTCACCCTGGGGACCTCACTGCACGCCGCGGCCGCCGTGCTGGTCGGCTACTTCGTCCTGCGCTGGATCGTCCCGGCCGCACTCGCGCGCCCGCTGGCGGCGGGCATCCGGCCGGGCCGCTACCGGCTGTGGGGCAGGACGTACCTGCGGCTGTGGACGCTGGGCCTGCTGCTGAGCCTCAGCCCGCTGCCGGTGCTGAGCGGTTCGCCCATGATGGCCGCGTACCTGCGCCTGCTCGGCGCGCGCGTCGGCCCCCGCACCACGATCGCCACCAACGCCGTGTCCCTGCCCACACTGCTGCGCGTCGGCGGTGATTCCGCGATCGGCTACGGCGCCACCCTGCACCCGTGGCGGGTGGCGGACGGCTGGGTGACGGTCGCCCCGATCGACATCGGCCCGCGGTGCTACGTGGGGGCCAACGCGGTCCTCGAACCCGGCGCCCGCATGGGGGCGGGGGCGGGGCTCGGCGAGCAGTCGGTGCTCGGCCAGGGCGAGGCGATTCCCCCCGGAGCCCGCTGGGCCGGGTCGCCACCGGGCCCCACGGACGCGCTCGCCCCCGAGGTGGAGGCCATGCTGCGCGCCGACGGCGACGCCGGGCCGTGGCGGCCGCGCCACCTCGCCGCGGCGCTGCTCGGCCTCGCGGCCCTGGAGGCCGTCGTGCTCGCCATGATCGTGCCGAGTCTGGTGCTGGTGTGGTGGAGCCTGCTCGCCTGGGACACCTGGGCGGCCCTCCTCGTCTCGGTGCTGTCCGGCCCGGTGTACGTGCTGACCGTGTGCTGTGCGGTCGCCGTCGGCAAGCGCCTGGTCCTGCCCACCGTGCCGGCCGGCGTGCGCCCGCTGCGGTCCTCGCTCGGCGTGCGCAAGTGGCTGGCGGACAAGCTCCTGGAGTTCAGCCTGACGTTCACCAACTCCCTCTACGCCACGCTCTACACCGTGCCGTGGCTGCGGGTCCTCGGCGCGCGGATCGGCCGGGGCGCCGAGGTCTCCACCGCCGCGCACCTCGACCCCGACCTGCTCACCCTCGGCGACGGCAGCTTCGTCGCCGATATGGCCAGCGTCGGCGCCGCCTCCTTCGCGGCCGGACGCGTCTCGTTCGGGCCCACCGAGGTGGGCCGGCGGGCGTTCATCGGCAACGCCGCCTTCGTACCGGCCGGCACCCGGACCGGGCCGGGCTCCCTCGTCGGCGTGGGCACGGTGCCGCCGCGGGACGAGGTGCCCGAGGGCACCTCGTGGCTGGGGTCGCCCGCGATCCACCTGCCGGTGCGCCAGAGCAGCGGCTCCTTCCCCGAGGAGCTGACGTTCGCGCCGACGCGCAAGGCGGTGCTCCAGCGGCTGGGCATCGAGTTCTTCCGCGCCACCATGCCCGCGTCCGTGCTGGGCACGAGCCTGTATCTGTACGTGCTGGCGCTCGCCGACGTGGTCCGCCTGCCGGGGCTCGTGCTCCCGTTGCTCGTGGCGCCCGTCCTGCTGATGAGCGCGGGCCTCGCCGTGATCGCGTACTGCGCGGTGGTCAAGCGCCTGGTCGCGGGGGTCTACCGGCCGCGCGTCGAGCCGCTGTGGAGCTGGTTCGTACGGCGTACGGAGTTCGTCACCGGCCTCTTCGAGGCGGCCGCCGTACCGGCCGGGGTGGCCGCCCTGACCGGGACCCCGTTCCTGCCGCCGGTACTGCGCTGGTTCGGCGCCCGCATCGGGCGGCGCACCTGGATCAGCACCACCTACCTCACCGAGTTCGACCTGGTGGACATCGGTGACGACGCCGCGGTGGGCACGGGCGTATCGTTGCAGACACACCTGTTCGAAGACCGTGTCATGAAGATGTCGACGGTCACCCTCCAGGCGGGCACCAGCATCGGCACCCGGGCGATCGTGCTCTACGACGGCGTGGTCGGCGAGGGCGTCTGGCTCGACGCGCTGTCGCTGCTCATGAAGGGCGAGCACCTCACACCGGGCAGCAGCTGGCGCGGCATCCCGGCCCAGGGCGTGACCCACCGGGACACCGGCCACGAGCCCACGCCCGGCCCCCGCCACCGGTGACCGCCCTTCGGGCACGGGCAGTGAGGCAGCACTCATGGCACCCAACGGCATCCTCGATTCCCTCCGCCGGGCGTTCGGCAGCAGGAGCGCCCCCGTGGACGTCCCCGTCCGGGCCGCCGGACAGCGCCCGCTGGCGCTCGTCTACCGCGGTCCGGCCACCCTGCCCGGATGCCCCGAAGCGGTGGCCGGGCTGCTGGCCGCCGGGCCGTGGGACCTGGACATCCGCTACACCGGTCCGCGCGAGGCCGTACCGCTGTCGGCCGAATCGCTGGCCCAGGCATGGGTGTACGCCCAGCCGGGCGGCGGCACGCTGTCGCACGCGTACCGGCACCTCAGACGGCAGCGTGAGGCGATCCGCGGCTACGTCCACGGCGGCGGCCGCTATCTGGGCTTCTGCCTCGGCGGCTATCTGGCCGGGGCCACCCCGGGGTTCGGCCTGCTGCCCGGCGACACCGACCAGTACATCGGCTCACCGGGCGCCACCGTCCACGACGAGAGCAACACCCTGGTCGACGTGGACTGGCGCGGCCTGCGGCGCACCCTGTTCTTCCAGGACGGCCCGCAGTTCCTCCTCGACGCGGGCGCGCACGCGACGGTCCTGGCCACGTATACGAACGGCACGGTCGCCGCGCTCGTCGCCCCCTTCGGCGCGGGCCGCGTCGGGGTCGTGGGGCCGCACCCGGAGGCCACCGACGACTGGTTCATCGACGACGGCCTCCCCGTCCACCACGGCCACGACCTCGGCCTCGACCTCGCGAGCGCGGTGCTGGAGGGCTGACCGCGCGGGCGGCCGCGGCCTGACGGGCATGCCTGTCACGACGACGGAGGTCCCGGGCGCGCGGGCCCCGGGACCGTGTGGCAGTCTGCGCGCAGAGCCCGGCCCGTCGGACCGCCGGGCCGGAACGCTCACGAAAGCGCGGCAAAAATGGACATGTCGAATCGGCCGGACCGGGCATCCGCCCCCGCCGCCCACCGCGAGGCCGTCGCGGCGGAGACCGCCCGGATGGTGGCCGTGGTCAAGGGGGCGGACCTGTCCGCACCCGTACCCGGCTGCCCCGGCTGGACGCTCGCCGACCTCGTCAAGCACACCGGCAGCGTGCAGCGCTGGTTCTCCGTCCTCCTGCGCGGGCGCGTCCAGGAGCGCCCGCTGAGCCGGGACGTGGAGCTGGACCTCCCGGCCGAGGAGAGCGGCTACGCCGACTGGCTGACGGCGAGCGCCGCCGAGGCGGCGAGCGCGTTCGCGGCCGTCGACCCGGACGCTCCCATGTGGGTGTGGGGAGCCGATCCCCACGCCCGGTTCTGGATCCGGCGGATGCTGTTCGAGACGCTGGTGCACCGCACGGACGCGGAAGCGGCCGCCGGCGTCCCGTCCGTGGTCGACCGCGACCTCGCGACCGACGGCGTCGACGAGTTCCTCGTCAACCTCCCCCACGCGGCCTTCTTCGCCCCCAAGGTGGCCGAGCTGCGGGGCGACGGCGAGACCCTGCGCTTCCGGTGCACGGACACCGGCGGCGACTGGCTGGTCCGCCTGCGCCCCGACGGCTTCGGGCTCGAAGCCGGCGCCACGGCCGGCACGCGCGCCGACGCCACCGTGCGGGGCACCGCCGCGGACCTGCTGCTCCTCATGTACGGCCGCCGGGGCCACTCCTCCGACGCCTTCGAAGTGCTCGGGGACGAGGCCCTCTTGGCACGTTGGTCCGCCAACTCCGCTTTCTGAGGCGCGAGTACGGGAAGTGTCACGTCGGCGCCGACGACCGGAAGGAAGGTCCGTGAACGCTTTCCGTGGCACTCTCGTCTCCCTCTGCACCGTGCTCGCCCTGACCTGCACGACCGCGGCCGCCCCGGCGGAACCACCGCCCGATCCGCCGACGGCCGGGTCCCCCGGCCTCGGCGACCCGTTCTTCCCGCTGGACGGCAACGGCGGCTACCACGCCCTGCACTACGGCCTCACCCTCGCCTACACACCGGCCGACACCCACCTCGACGGGCGGGCGGTCGTCACCGCGCGCGCCACCCAGAACCTCTCCCGCTTCGACCTCGACCTGTCCGGGCTCACCGTGCGGTCCGTGCGGGTCGGTTCGGCACCCGCCGCGTTCCGCCGCGACGGCCAGGAGCTGATCATCACGCCGCGCACCCCGCTGCGCCGCGGCCAGTTCTTCCGGGTCACGGTGGCGTACGACGGCGAACCGCAGGCCATCAACATCCCGGGGGACCCGTACGACGGCTGGAACGTCACCGACCACGGCGCGTTCGTGGCCGGGGAGCCGCAGGGCAGCCGCACGTGGTTCCCGCTGAACAACCACCCGCTGGACAAGGCCGCGTTCGACTTCACCATCACCGTGCCCGAGGGCTACACCGCCGTCGCCAACGGCACGCTCACCGGCCGCCGCACCCACCAGGGCCGCACCACCTTCCGCTGGCACAGCCCCGAGCCGATGGCGGGGTACCTCGCCACGGCCACCATCGGGAAGTTCCGCACCGAGAGCTACCGCACCCCCTCCGGGCTGCCCGTCTTCACCGCGGTGGAGCCCCGCGAGTACGCCGCCTCGGCCCCCGCGCTGAAGCGGCTGCCGGAGATCATCGACTGGGAGAGCGGGCTCTTCGGCCCCTACCCCTTCGGGGCCGCCGGGGCGATCGTCGACCACGCGCCGCAGATCCCGTACACGGCTCTGGAGACGCAGACCAGACCGCTGTACGCCCACGCGCCCGAGATCGTCACCCTGGTGCACGAGACGGCGCACCAGTGGTTCGGGGACTCCGTCAGCCTGGCCCGGTGGCCGGACATCTGGCTCAACGAGGGCTTCGCCACGTACGCGGAGTGGCTGTGGGCCGAGCAGCACGGCGGCCCCAGCGCCCAGCAGGCGTTCGACACCGACTACGCCAAACCCGTCAGTGATCCCATATGGGCCTTCCCGCCCGCCGCCCCGGGCGACTTCACGCACCTCTTCGACGCACCGGTCTACGACCGCGGGGCGATGGCGCTGCACGCGGTGCGGACCGTCGTCGGCGACCGCGCGTTCTTCCACCTGCTGCGCGCGTGGGCGGCGCGGCACCGCTACGGGCACGGCACGACACGGGAGTTCACCGCCCTCGCCCGCACGGTCTCCCCCAGGGACCCGGGGCCCGCCCTCACCAGCTGGCTGTACGGGCCGGGGAAGCCCGCACGGCCCTGACCTCACCGGCCACGACGAGGCGGTATCCGTAGTCGTACGTCTCCAGCGTGCGCAGGTGTCCGTACCGGGCGTCCCACTCGCCGCTCGCCAGGTCGTCGCGCAGCAGCCGCACCCCGCGCGCGGCGGCCTCGGGCGGGAGCTGGGCGAGGATGGACATCCCGGCGCGGACAGCGGGGTCGAGGAACGCCTCCGGCCGGTTCCAGAAGGCGCCGACGAATCCGTCGGTGCAGTCGGCGGGCACCGGTACGGCGTCGACTGCCCGTACGTCCAGGTGCTCGCCGATGTCCGCGACCGCGGGCGCGTGGGCCTCGCTGGGCAGCGTGAGGGACTCGGGGAAGTAGCGGGTCAGCCAGAACCGGCGGCCGATCTCCGGTTCGGTCATGAGGATGACCTGGCGCCGGGCCACTCTGCGCAGTTCGGCGAGGCCCGCGGCCAGGTCGTGCCACAGGTGCACGGTGAAGGTGGCGAGCGCCGCGTCGAAGGCGGTGTCGCCGAAGGGCAGCGCCTCCACCACGGCCCGGACGGCCGGGGCCGCGGTCGGCGGCCGCTGGGCCAGCATCGCGGCGGCGGGCTCGACCGCGACGACGGCGCGGTCGTCGGGCTCGTAATTGCCCGTTCCCGCGCCGACGTTGAGCAGTGTCCGGGCGCCGCGCAGGGCGCGGCGGACGCGGGCGGCGACGCGCGGGTCGGGGCGGCGGGCGCGGGCGTATCCCGGGCCGATACTCTCGTAGAGCGTGCCGTCGGTCATGCGCGCCTCCATCCCTTGAGTCCGGGGCCGCCGCTCGTCGGCGGCCGGGCGCGAGGAACCGTAGTCGGGGGCGCGGCGGCCGAGAAGCCCCACCGCCGCCCGACGGCCCGCTTTCGGCCGCTCGTCCGGCGCGCGGGCCGGCTCACCCGTCCGGCCCGGGCCCGGTGTTTCGGGAGAGGGCTCCGGGGACAGGTTCTTGCAGGTCTTGGGCGACGAAGGAACGAGGGCGGGCAGATGGCGGAGTCGGCGATCCGGACACCTGCGGATGTCTGGATGCTGGTGCGGGAGCACCCGGCGCCGCTGAAACACTCGACCCAGGAACTGGCCACGGCGCTCGAACGGATCCACGGCGCCCGGTTCGCCGTCTGGCACACCGACGAACTGCTCTTCGGCGTGCGCGAGGGGCGGCTCTTCCTGCGCACCCTGGGCGGCCTGGAGGTGCCTCCGCCGCGCGTCGTCTGTGTGCGTCAGGTGCCCGGGTCCCAGCACCACGACCGCGAGGTGACCCTGCTGCGGCAGCTGGAGCGCATGGGCGCCGTGCTCCTCAACCCACTGGATTCCCAGCTCGTCTGCCACAACAAGTTCTGGCAGCTCCAGGAGCTGGCCCTGGCCGGCCTGCCGGTGCCCGACTCCCTCTCGTACGCCACCGCTCCGCTCCCCGCGGTCGTCCAGGCCGCCGGTCCCGGCATGCCGTGCGTGGTGAAGTCCGTGACCGGAACGGGCGGGAACGGAGTGTTCCTCGCCCCGGACGCCCGGCTGCTGCGGGATGTGGCCGGGAACCTCGCGCAGGGGACGCCCTACCTCCTCCAGGAGTACGTGGCCCCTTCACACGGCCGTGACCTGCGCGTGGTCGTCGTGGACGGCGCGGCCGTCGCCGCGGAGATCCGCACGTCCCACGACGGCTCGCTCGCCTCGAACCTGGCGCGGGGCGGTTCCGCGACGCTCTGTCACGGCCGCTACCCCGAGGCCGAGGCGCTGGCGGTCCAGGCGGCCAGGACCGTCGGCCTGACCGTCGCGGGGGTGGACCTCCTCTTCACCGGCACCGGCTCCTACACCGTCTGCGAGGTCAACGCCGTCCCGGCCTGGCGCCCGGAGATGACGGGCGTGGTCCCCGCGATCACGGCGTGCGTCGCCCGGCACCTGGGCGCGCGGGGCGATCAGCCCGCGCCGTCGGCGGTCCCGGTCCCGGCCGCGACGAAGAAGGTCGCGTCCTCGGGCACGCCGGTGTGCTCCGACCCCGCGTCGTCGCGGTAGTCCCACGCGAACGGCAGGCCGCGCGCGGTCGCCACGTCGGAGCCGTCCATGAGCTGGAAGTGCAGGTGGGGTTCCGAGGAGTTGCCGGAGTTCCCGCACTCGGCCAGCTGCTGACCGGCCGCCACCCGGTCGCCCACCGCCACCCGCAGCGAGCCGCGCCGCAGGTGGGCGAAGCCGGCCACGACGCCGTCGCCGAGGTCCAGCAGGACGTGGTTGCCCCAGATGTGGCGTGGCCAGCCCAGCCCCCGGACGAAACCCTCCAGGTAGAGATAGCCGAAGCCGGGCAGCGACATCCGGCAGAGGTGGTCGCGCCGGCCGTCCACGGTGGCGACGACCACCCCGTCGGCGGGGGCCAGCACGGGCCGCCCGAAGGTGCGGTAGCGGCCGGGCGGCAGGCCGAACGGCCGGAACATGCTGAAGGCAGGGTCGGGCGTCGCCCCCTCGGCCGGCGCGTACTTCAGGTCGACGGCGTAGGTCTGCGCGTGGCTGTGGGTGTGGCTGGGCACCTTGGTGCCGGGCCCGTTGAGCGCGACCCACCGCCCGCCGACGGGCACCCGGACGGGGACGGGCGGCCGCTCCCGGTCCGGGCGCTGCCTGCGCGTCAGCGACCACCGCATGGTCCCGCCGACGACGAGCAGCACCACACCGGTGACCCACAGGGGCCCCACACCCCGGCCGTTCACCAGCACGCACAGAGCCCCGGCCCCGAAGAGCAGTCCGTGGCGCTTCCACAGGGTCAGCAGCATGTGTACGTACCTCGTCGTCCGGGGTCAGGGGAAGGCGCGGACCGGCCGGGGGGACAGGTCCGGGGTCTCGCGGATGCCGTGGTGGCGGCGGAGCGCGGACAGGGCCGCGAGATGGCCGCACATGCCGTGCACGGACGGCCCGGGCGGGGTCGCCGCCGAGCAGAGGTACACACCGGGCAGGGGTGTGGTGTACGGGTCCCAGCGCGCTGTCGGGCGCAGCAGCGACTGACGCACGGTCAGGGCACCGGCGGTGATGTCCCCGCCGACGTAGTTGGGGTTGTACGCCTCGAACCCGGCGGCCGGGCGGCCGTGCGAGGCGAGGATCGTGTCGGTGAACCCGGGCGCGTACTCCTCGACGCGTCGGCGGATCAGCTCGACGGGGTCGCGGGTGTCGCCGTGGGGTACGTGCGCGTAGGCCCACACCGGCCTTCTGCCGTCCACGGCGCGGGACGGGTCGGTGACGGCGGGGTCGACGACCAGCAGGAAGGGGGCGGAGCCCGGCTTCCCCTGGGCCACGCCGCTCTCCTGCCGGGCGATGTCGGCGTGGCTGCCGCCCACGTGCACCGTACCGGCCCGGCCCACGAGCGGACTGGCCCAGGGGACGGGGCCGCTGACGAGGAAGTCGGCCTTCGCGGCGCCGGGGCCGTAGCGGTAGCGGCGCAGGGCGCGCCGGTAGCGGGCGGGCAGCCGGTGCCCGGCCAGGGCGAGGAACTCCTTGGGCCCGACGTCCAGCAGCACGAGCGGTACGTCGCCGAGTTCGGCGAGGTCGCGGACGTGGTGCCCGGTGTGGAGGACGCCGCCGTGCGCGGTGATGTCGTCGGCCAGGGCCGCGGCGATCCGGTCGCTGCCGCCCTCGGGCAGCGGCCAGCCGGTGCTGTGGGCCGTGTGCGCGAGGAGCATGGCGACCGCGGCCGACGCGAGCGAGGGGAGTTTGCCGACGGCGTGCGCCGCCACTCCGGTCAGCAGTGCCCTGGCCTCCGGCGTGACGAACGGGCTGCGCGGAGTGGCGTGGGCCAGGACCCGGGAGGCGAGCCACGCCGCGGCGACCGGGTCGCGTGGCACGCTCCTCAGGTCGGACAGGAGCAGGTCGACGACGGAGCGGGAGCGGGCGACGAGGGGGCCCATGAGGCGCTCCCAGCGGGGCCCGTCCACGCCCAGGTGCGCGGCGGTGCGGGTGATGTCGCGCCAAGCCGCCACCGCGTGGCCGCCGGCCAGCGGATGGGCGTAGGGGATGTCGGGCTGGAGCAGGTTCACGCCGCGCGAGGCCAGGCCGAAGGCGCGGAAGAACGGCGAGGCGACGGCCATCGGGTGGACGGCCGAGCAGACGTCGTGCCGCACCTCGCTGTCGAACAGGGCGACGGTGCGCAGCCCGCCCCCGACGGTGTCGGCCTTCTCGTAGAGGACGACGTCGAGCCCGGCCCTGGCCAGGGTCACCGCGGCGGCCAGTCCGTTGGGGCCGGTGCCCACGATCGCGGCGTCGGTCATGACGCGGCTCCTGCGGCCGGTGCCAACTGGCGTCCGGCGAGGCGCCGGTAGGTGGTGTCGGTGTCCATCAGCTCGGTGTGGGTGCCGCTGGCGCGCAGCCTGCCGTCCTCGATGAGGAGGATGCGGTCGGCGTCGATGGTGGTGGAGAGGCGGTGGGCGATGGTGAGGACCTGGCAGCGGGTGCCGATGGTGGTGATGGCCTCGCGCAGCGCCGTCTCCGAGTCGGAGTCGAGGTGGGAGGTGGCCTCGTCCAGCAGCAGGACGTCCGGGCGGGTCAGCAGGGCGCGGGCGATGGCGAGGCGCTGGCGCTGGCCGCCGGAGAGGCCGGTGCCGCCTTCGCCGAGCGCGGTGTCCAGGCCGTCCGGCAGGGCTTCGACGACGTCCGTGAGGTGGGCCGCCGCGACGGCTTCCGCGATGTCGGCGGCGGTGGCGTCGGGCCGGGCGTAGGTGAGGTTCTCGCGGACGGTGCCGCGCATCAGCGGGGCTTCCTGTTCGACCAGGCCGATGCGGGAGCGGAGTTCGTCCAGCGGCACGGCGGCGGTGTCGCGTCCCGCGAGGTGGATGCTGCCCTCGTCGGGGGTGTGGAAGCGTTCGACGAGTTGGAAGAGCGTGGTCTTGCCCGCGCCGGAGGGGCCGACGATCGCGGTGACGCCGGCGGGCGGCAGCGCGAAGGACACCCCCCGCACGGCGGGGGCGCCGGCGCCGGGGTAGGCGAAGGTGACGTCCTTGAACTCGATCGCGGGGGCGCCCTCGACACGGCCGGTGGCGCCGGGGCCCGCGGAGGGCTCCACCTCGACGGCGGCGAGCTCCTTGACCCGGTCGATGGCGGCGCGGCCCTGCTGGAGCTCCCCGAGGGACATGAACAGCATCACCAGCGGGGACACCAGATAGAACAGGTACATGATGAACGCGGTGAGGTCCTCGATGGGCAGGGCCCCGGTCGCGGTGCGGGACATGCCCCAGGCGATCACCACGGCGAGCGACACCTGGGTGCCGACGTTCATGGCGGGCATCAGCATCGCCGACAGCCGCGTCACCCGGATCCCGCTGACGCGCGCCGCGTCGGCGAGCTCCCCGATGTGCTCCGCCTCGCGCTGTTCGGCGCGGGACGCCTTCACGGTGGTCAGCGCGCCGAGGACGCGCAGCAGGCCGGACCCGAAGGCGCTGGTGTCCTCCCGGTTGGTCACCGCCGCCGCGCGGACGGCGCGCGCCAGTCCCAGGGCGACGGCCGAGGACACCCCCAGGCAGCCGGCGGTGACGAGCAGCAGCCTCCAGTCGATCCACGCCATCACGGCGACGCAGCCGATGGTGGTGAACGCCGAGGTGATCAGCTGGGAGACGGAGGAGGAGAGGGCGACGCGCGCCAGGGAGGTGTCCGCGACCGTGCGTGTGAACACGTCCCCGTGTTCGAGGCGGTTGAACTCCCTCATCCGGGAGCGCAGGAGCCGCCCGGTGAGGGTCGTGCGCATGTCGAGGACGATGTTCTCCCCGGCCCGGCCGATCAGATGGAAGTGGGCGGCGGCCAGCAGCGCGTCGGCGACGAACAGGGCGGCGATGAGCGCGATCGGCCCCGCCATCGAACCGTTCGTCGCGACGGCCTCGATCAGGTCGCCGATGAGCAGGGGCTGCACGAGAGTGGCGGCGGTCCCGCCGAGGCCGAGCAGGATGCCCGCGCCGAGCAGCAGCCGGTGGCGGCGGACGAGGGCGGATACGTTCACTGCTTGGCCTTGCCCGCGGCGATCGCCGCGATCACGGCGATGGACACGCCGAAAATGATGCTCTTGGACCACGACCCGGAGGTGACGTGACCGTCCTCGCGGAACATCACCAGCATGACCGGCACGGCGAAGGCGAAGGCCAGGACGAACCAGAGGACGCGCGATGTATTCACCACAGGATCCCTTTCTTGTGCGTTGTACGGCTTCCGGGCGTCGCTCACGTGCCTCTGACGTAGGTGGTGAGGAACATCGGGTACTGCTCCGTGTACGGGGACAGGTCCCAGCCGGAGTAGCGGCCCTCCGGGGTGAGCCCGGCGGCGAGGGCGTAGGCGTCCGTCTCGTCGGGGACGGCCGGACGCGAGAGTTCGTTGCCCACGCGGGTGGTGCCGTCGGACTCGTACCAGACGTGGGAGCACTGCCACAGGTCGGAGCCGGGCGGCAGGGTGGAGTGGGTCTGCAGTCCCGTTCCCGGCTCCGGGTAGGGGGTGAAGACCGTGGTCCGCGTCCGGCCCTCGTGGAGTGCCTCGATCGCGGGGCGGTTGCCGGTCTCGATCACCAGCCGCCCGCCGGGCGCGAGCAGTTCGGCGGCGCGGTGGACCATGTCCTGCTGTTCCTCGCGGGTGAGGAGCATGGAGAGCACTCCGCACACGGCGTACACCAGCCCGTACCGGCGGTCGTCGGAATAGGCGCGGATGTCGCCGTGGACGCCGGTGACGCGCTCGGCGCCGGGATCCTTCGCCAGCAGGGCGAGCATCTCGGGCGAGGAGTCGACCCCGGTGACCGGGCCGGTGCTGACGGAGAGCGGGACGGCTATACGGCCGGTGCCGACGCCGAATTCGAGGGTGCCCGCCCCCGGGTCGGGGTGGAGGGCGGCGAGCGCGTCGGCGACGGCCCGCGCACCGGCGTCCTTGGGGAAGATCCGGTCGTACCAGGAAGCGAACTGGGTGCCGTAGCCGATGTCTTCGACCGTGCTGTTCATGTGCGTGGTCACTTTCTTGCCGGGGCGCGGCGTGAACCGAGTCGCCGTCTCGTTGGGGTGCGGGGCCGGGCCGCGCGCTCACCGCGTGGTGACGCGCGGCCCGCGCCCGGTGCCTCAGGCGGCCGCCGGTTGGCTCCGGTTCGATGCGTCGAGCGGGGTGTAGGGCGAGATGAACAGGGTTTCCGGCTCCTCGGCGCTGTCGTGTCCCGCCGCGCGCACGACGGCGAACTGGAAGCCCTGGACGGCGGATCCGCCCTGTTCCCGGCGGATCCGCTGCCGGATGAAGGCGACCAGCACCTCGTAGGAGGAATTGCCCTGCACCGCCACGGCACCGGTCTTCACCGCCTGTTGCAGGATCGCGGTGCAGATGTCGAACACCGCCTTCTCCGGGCGGCGGGTGGCGAACCAGAAGGCGTGGTGCAGGCGGCGGGGTTCGATCATCTCGATCTCGTGCCAGTCGCTGGTGACCCCGCCGGGGTCGAGGGTGCGGTAGACGTAGTGGAAGTCGTGCACCGCCGGGTTGGGGGCGAAGAACTTCCAGTTCGGGATGAGCGAGAAGACGTCCCTGGTGCGGGCCCGGTCGAACGCCGGGTGCGGGTGCTGCGCGGCCACCGTGGCCAGCAGCATGCCCGCTCCCAGCACCCGGGCCGCCGCGCCCTCGCCGGTGAACGTGGACTTCAGGAGTCCGGCCGTGGTCACTGCCCTGCCCCTTCCCGCTGCGCCTTCTTCTCCTCGGCCCTGTCCTCTGCCCTCTCCGCTGCCGTCCCCTCGGCCTCCGTGAGCGCGGTGCCCAGGAACCGGGCCATCAGCTCCGCCGCCTTGTGGGCGTGCATGGCGTCGGTCAGCAGGGAGTCGTGGTCGGAGCCCTCGACCACCTTGATCCCGCCTCGCTCGCCGTGGTTCCGGTGGGCCCTGGAGAGCTCGTTGTAGAGGAGGAGCTGCTCGGGGTCCTGGTCCACGGTCTGCTGCGCGGCGATGATCAGGCCGGGGGCCGCGATCGGGTCGATGTCGCCTTCGAAGGCCCTGAACTCCCGCTCCACGGCCTCCCATTCGCGCTTGCCGGCCGTCCAGAGACGGGCGTCGGTGTACTGCGCGAAGACCTTGTCGCGGTAGGCCTTCGGGAGCTTGTCGAGCCAGTCGGGGCGGCTCATCAGGATGCCGGTGCCCAGCCGCAGATAGAGCGAGGCGTGCGCGATCGTCTCCCGGAGGTCCTTGGCGCCCGCGTCCTGCCGCTGCGAGCGCTGCAGCTCCGCGGGGTGCGCGGGGTCGAGATAGACGAGACCGGCCACCCGGTCCCCCAGCCGCGCGGCGGCCCGGCGGATCAGCTCGCCGCCCAGGGAGTGGCCGACCAGCACCACCTTGCGGTGCCGGGGCACGACGGCCCGCACCAGGTCCTCCAGGTCGTCGACCGACTCCTCCAGCCCGTACGGGGCCGTGCTGCGGCGGACGCTGCCGGCGTATCCGGCGCGGGCGTAGGACACCACGGCGTGCTCCGAGTCATGCGCGAACCGCTCGGTGATCCACGAGAAGTGCTCGGAGGTCGAGGTCAGACCCGCGCAGAAGACCAGCACCGGCGCGTCCGACTCCTCCCGGCCGCCGGTTTCGTACATGAGCTCGTTGCCGTGCCGGGTGACGACCTTCCGCGAGGCCGGCCAGCCTTCGAGCACCACGCCGCGGCGCTGGACGGCGACGGCGGCGGCCGCCGCGACCCCGGCGGCCAGCAGGACGGCCGCCGCCCTGACCGCGCGGTCGTCCCGCCCGGCGACCGCCGGGTGGGTGGCCGGTGCGGTGGTGTAGGCGACCATCGGGTGCAGTGAGGGGAAGGCGGTCATGAAGCGCCCGAGTCCCATGATGAAGCCGTTGGCCACGTGGAAGCTCCCGGCGGCGGCCAGGAACGGGCGGGTCAGCCGGCCCCCGGCGACGTAGACGAGCGGGAAGAGGCACTCCATCGCCAGCACACCGTGCTGTACGTACTTCGACGTCTGCGGATAGCGCCGGGTCAGGCGGTAGACACCCTCGGAGCCATAGGTGCGGGTCCGCATCACGCCCGGGAGGGCGGAGGCGTCCCGCCACCTCTCGCCCATGAGCTTGACCCAGCCGGAGGCCGCGTACGAGAGGTTCGCCTGCATGGCGACGTACCAGAGCAGGGCGTCCTGGGTCTGGGGACTCCTCGAGAGCCGGGCCAGTCCGGTGGCGCCCTGCACCAGCGTCGCGACCTGGTCCGAGCCGTCCGTTCCGTAACGGTGCCGGGCCTGCAGGAGGCATGTCGTCCCGCCGAGGAAGAGGCTTCCCGCCCCGCGCCACCTGCTGTGGCCGGGCATCAGCAGGCCGATGCTGACCGCCGCCCGCGCCGCGTGCAGGGCTATGGTCACGTTCTTGCCGCTCACGGCATTACTCAGCCGGCGTACAGCGATGTTCTTTGCCTCGGGCGACTTCTTCATGATGTCCCAGTCGTTCAGCCCACCGGGATCCAGCTGTTCACGCTGGTGCAGATATTCCAATGAAGAAGACAGGGTGGTGAGGGCGGACAGTCTCTCCGATATTCCCAATGCCCTGTCCCGGGATATCGGCACGGGAGAGAACACAGCCGAGGCGAGTTTTCTCAAGTACCTCAAAAAAGCGCCTTCCTCTCGACTCGTCAAGGGCTGAGCTAATATGGGCAGGCTGTCGGGCCGCGATTGCGGCGCGGCCCGACAGCCTTCCTCACCCGCTCTCGGAGGTCACTCCGCGAGCGTCGGTACGGATCCGGCACCGATATCCGGACCCGGTCGCTCAGCCCTTGGCGGCGGCCCGGCCGGCCTCGTAGGCGCCGACCGCGGCCGCGCCGGCCGCGAGGCCGCCGCCGGCATAGGGGGTGACCACCAGGACGGCGGGCGTGAAGGCCACCGGCATCACCCGCGTGACCTTGTCGCCCTCACCCTCGGAGAGGGTCGGCGCGGTGGCCGTACGGACGCTCTCGATGATTCCGCTCATCTTTCGATCTCCCTTGTCCGGGGTTCCTGTCGACGGGTCAGTTGACGACGCGGCCGGCGACGTAGGCGCCGACCGGGATGGTGAAGGCGACGACCGCCGCCGTGACCTTGACGGAGGCGGGCACGGCCACGACCGCCGGCGTCGCCATGACGGGGGTGCCGTCACGGAGGACCAGCCCCTCGGTGATGGGGCCCATCTCCTGCTCATTCATGAAGGCCGCGATTCTGGCCACAGTTCTCCCTTTCCTTTCGGCGTCCCGACGCGAAAATCGGCAGGCGGGTGCCCGAAGCGGTGTTCCCGGCTTTGTCCCACCCGGCTGCCGGACTTCGATCGGTCGGCGCTGCACGAGCCTGAAGGGAACAGGTGACTTCGGGAGGTCCATCGGCACTCGGACGGCAAGCGTCACGAACGGATCAGCATTGCGGGACCATTCGATCCCCACCTCGCGAAACGATCGCGACTCCGCCCAAACCAAGCCCCCCTTTGCCTGTTCTTGGCTTGCACATTACCTTCGGCCGACTTGGAGGACAACCCCTGGAATGATGCACTCCGCTTCCCCGCCCGCCCGGTGCGCCCACACGAAAAAACGCGGGTCAGGCCGGCTCACGTCGGCCTGACCCGCGATCGGATCGGGAGGGGCGGAGGAACCGCCGACTACCTGCGCACGGCGTGCAGTTGCCACATGGGCACCAGCACCCTGCCCGTGTCATCGACGCGCAGAGCGTCGGGTTCGACACTGAAGCCCGCCCGACCCAGGTCACTCCCGTGCTGCTGGAGGAACCGAGGGGTGAAGGCCGTGACGTAGTCCATGAGCTCGATGCCTTCGATCCGCCAGTGCTCACCCAGGTGCGTGCGCAGGTCGTCCTGTCCGACGGCCATCAAGGGCAGGCTGAACCCGGGCCACTTCGTGTCGGCGAAGCAGAAGAGGTGGAGCCGGGCGCCCGCGCGCGTCACACGGTGCAGCGCCGCCGCGTACGCGCCGCGCTGGGCGCCGTCGAGGCAGTGGTAGAGCGCGCTGTCGACCACGGTGTCGAATTCCTGGCCGAGACCTTCGAGGGTCGTGGCATCGGCCTGCACGAAGGTGACGTCGAGGCCACGCGCGGCAGCCCGCCCCCTCGCCTGCTCCAGTGCGGTGGGGGCGGCGTCGAAGCCGGTCACCCGGTGACCGCGCCCGGCGAGGTACAGCGCGTTCTCGCCGAGCCCGCAGCCCGCGTCGAGGACGTCGCCGGACAACTGCCCGCCCTCCTCCAGCGCGACCAGCGCGGGCTGCGGCCCGCCGATGTCCCACGGCGCCACGTCGAGAACGAGCTCCGTTCCCGGCAGTGAGGGTTTCCCTTGATAGAGCGCTTCGAAATCCATGTCCCTGGGGGCGGCCGCCGCCCCGTCGCCGGTTCCGTTCGTCATGTGCGCCTCCACGGTCGAGGGCTTCCGGGCACGGACGTGCCCCTCACCCAGCGGTGACCTCTCGGACTGTACGCCGCCAAGGCCCCTTATTTCAACGCCCGTTGAACCACCCCGGGGACCCGGCGGCACCGGACCACCGGCTCCTTGCGCGGGCCGCCGGAAGACGTCCGTCCGGCAGCCCGCCGAAGGCCCCGCACCCACATCACGAGCATATGCCTTGACAGGCATATAACCAACGAGGCACATTGAACTCATGACCGATGCTGCCCTGTGGACCGCCCTCGCCGACCCGCACCGGCGCGCCGTGATCGCGCTGCTGCTGGAGCGGCCGCGGTCCGTCGGTGAGATCGTCGAGGCATGCGGCCTGAGCCAGCCGAGCACGTCGAAGCACCTGCGGGTGCTGCGTGACGCGGGCCTGGTGCGCGTGCGGCAGGAGGCGCAGCGCAGGGTCTACGCCCTCGATCCCGCGCCGATCGCCGAACTCGATGCCTGGCTGGCCCCGTACCGGCGGCTGTGGAACGACAGCCTCGACGCACTGGGCCACCGCCTCGACAGCGCGGCACCACCCCTGGAACCTCCGAAGGACTGAGTCACCATGCCCATCGAACCCGCCGCCCCGACCGGCACCTACCTCACGCTGGACGACGGCCGTCCCGCCGTCCGCTTCACCCGTACGTACGCCCATCCCGTCGAGCGCGTCTGGCGCTTCGTGACCGACGCGGACGAGCTGGCCCACTGGTTCCCCTCCCGGGCCGAGATCGACCTGCGCCCGGGCGGCGCGATCCGTTTCAGCGGCGACCCGGCCATGGCGGACTCCACCGGGCGGGTCCTGGCCGTCGACGTCCCCTTGCACCTGTCCTTCAGCTGGGGCGGCGACGAGCTGCACTTCGATCTCGAACCGCTCGACAGCACGCACACCCGCTTCACGCTCACCGACGTGCTGGAGGCCCCGGACACCGCGTCCCGCAACGGCGCCGGGTGGGACGTGTGCCTGACCGCCCTCGACGCCAGGGCCCGTGGCACGAGCCACGCGGGCCCGCACGCCGGCGCCACGGCGGCCTGGCAGGAGCTCTACCGCGCCTACATCGCCGCCGGCGTCCCCTCCGGGGCCACGGTGCCGGGCCTGCCCGACGGTCACTGAACTCCGATCGGGGGGGCACGGCCGATTCCGCCGGACGGCCCTGCCGAGTTGCCCGTGCGGCAAGGCGCGTCCGCTGCCTCCTCATCGCCGCCGACCGGGTCTGAACCGGGCTACGGTGGGGCGGTACGGCGCTGAGGAAGGCACAAGTGGTGTGTCTCTCGTACCGGGAGGTCGGCGTGGCCGCTGTGGTGCGCGTGTCCGAGCGAGTGGTGACGGTCGAGCGCGGGCAGTTCGCCTTGTGCGACGAAGGGGCGCCCTTCGACGACCGTCCGTGGGAGCTCCCGGCACTCGAAGGGCGGCAGATCGCGGTCAATGGCAGCGGGCTGACGGTGGCCAGCACCGTCGCGATGCACGACGCCGATGTGCGGCTGGAGTTGTGGGACGGGCCGCCCCCGCCGGAGTCCGCCGGAGCGCCGCTGGGAGAGTGCGTGCTGGAAGTGCCGTCGGGTGCGGTGACGGCCTGGGCGGTGCCGCACGGTCCGGCGGGCGAGCCGATGGCGCTCGGCGACCCCGGACCGTACGCCGTGCGGCTGTACCGTCACGGAGGCGGTCCGGCGGCGCGGGCCCGGCAGGACGCCGCGGATCCCCCCTTGTTCACCGGGCTCGAACGGTACGTCGTTCAATTGTGGCGCCGTCCCGCGCCGGAGGAAACTGTCCGCGCGGGACGGCGGTGAGGACTGCCGCACACCGCGAAGGTCAGTGGATGGCGACGTAGAAGGCGTCCTTGTGGAGGATGCGGTCGGCGACGTACCAGTTGTTCAAGTCGGTTCCGGCGTTGCCGTTCTGTGTGCCGTCGACGTACTTCACCGAGAAGTTGCCGTCGCCCTTGCCCGCGCCCTCCCAAGCCGAGGCGAAGGGGTACTCGTCGCACTCCTCGCCGGCCTGGTGCGGCAGCGGGGCACAGGTGCTGCGGACCACACTGCGGTTCTTGTCGTACGCCTTGGTGGCCGTGGCGTCCCAGTTGGACACCAGCCGGTGCAGCGGCTTGCCGGAAGCGATGCTTCCGGGAATGGACTTGGTGTGCCCGGCGGGGGGCGGCGGGTAGGTGGCTCCGGGGCTGGTCTGGGCGAGCTGGATGTGGCGGGCGACCGCGCCGTTGCGCGCGGAGCTCACGCCGTACTCCCCCATCACCGGCATGACCCGGTCGAAGATTCCCGCGCCCTTGGCGCCCAGGTAGCTCGCGGAGTCGAACCGGACGCCGTTGTCGAGCACCGTCCCGGTCCCGCCGGAATTGGTGACGGACGAGCGGATGGCGCAGCGCGCCACCTTGTCACGTCCGTAGCCGTCCGACGCCGCCGAGGAGATGGTGTAGATGGCCGTACCGCCCGCCTGCCAACCGCTCAGCAGCTCGGGTCCCGAACCCCGGGCGTCGCACGCCTTGTTGCTGCCGTCCGGCCCGTGGTATCCGCCGGTGGCCCAGCCGATGGAGAGCTTGCCGTCCGTGGTCACGCCGGTGCGCACGAACTCGTCCATGCCGGTCACCGCCCGGATCACGCGGGAGCCCTTGGTGCCTTCTCCCGCGGTGGTGTTGCGCCAGGAGACGTTGCCGATGACCTTGCCGCCGCTCACCACGGAATATCCCACAGGGGTGACGTGGCAGTACGCGTAGTGGTTGATGATCCGTTCCCCGGACCTCGGCAGCAGGCGCCGGCAGGTGGCCAGGTCGACGCCGGCGGCCGTCACGGACCGTTCCCCGGCCGTGGACGTGTAGGTGGTTCCCAGCCGTTGCGCGGTCACGTCACCGTGCTCGTGCAGTGTGGCCGGCGGTCGTACGGCCGGATCGGGCCACTGGGCGGACCCTTCCGGCGCTCTGTCCTCGTCCCATCTGCTGCCCACGGCGGGCAGCGGGTGCGCTGCGTCGACGACCTGTACGGGCGTCGTGGTGATGCCGGCCGCCGCGCCCGCGGCGGGCTGAGCCGCCGCGTAGGTGGCGGGGAGAGCGGTACAGGCGGCGCCGACCAGAGCTGCGGTCAGCACACGGCGTATCGGCCAGTGCATGGGCGCTCCTAGTGTCGTTCCTCGTGGCCTGCCGACCACAAGGAACCGACGCTAAGTACGCCGAACAATTGAGCCAAGAGTTCCGCCGAACTATCTGCCGGCGTGGGTCTGTTTCCGGCCATGCGGGCCGAACCCCGCTGTCGTCCTGGACCGGTGGCCACAGCTCCACGGCGGCGGACCACGACGGTCGGTCCGACCTCGGCCGGGTACGGAGCGTGTCTCAAACCGCTCGTTCGGCGGCGCTCCGCTCCACGCAGAATTCATTGCCCTCAAGATCGGCGAGGGTCACCCAGCCCGTGCCGTCCGGGCGGCGGTGGTCGAGGACGAGAGTGGCGCCGAGGGACAGCAGGCGCTCCACCTCGGCGTCGCGGGGCCGGTCCTTCGGCTGGAGATCCAGATGCAGCCGGTTCTTCCGGCTCTTGGGCTCCGGCACCCTCACGAAGAGGAGCTTCGCGCCGCCGGTGATGACCCAGGACTCCGGGTCGCCCGGCAGATCCTCGTCCGCGAGCGAACCGCCGAGGACCTCGGCCCAGAAGGACGCCAGGCGGTAGGGATCGGCACAGTCGACGGTGACGTGTCCTATGAGAGATGCCATGGGGCGCACCCTACCCACGCCCGGTCAGTGACCGCCCCTGGGTTGGTCACAGCCGAAGTGGTCGGGGTAGCCGCCGAAGGCCTCCGCCTGGGTGGAGTCGCGGCTCATCGTCCCCTCGACGCACAGCGGAGAGGCGTCGATGAGGAAGCCGACCCCGGTGGGGCCGTTCTCGTACGTCTTCACCTTCCCGGCGGGGTAGCCGAGGCCGGTGATCGCGTCCCGGGAGTGCCCGGGGACGAAGTCACCGCGTTTGCGCAGCGGTTCGAGTGCGCCCTTGACGCGCCCGACGGCCGCGAGCCCGTCGCAGCGGCTCCGGCCGTGCAGCGGGAGGGGAACCATGAAGCCGTGGTTCTCGGCGTAGTGGTCGGTGGGCGGCGTGGCCGGGTCCGGCGTACCGGCCGTCGCCGACGGCAGCGCGGAACTGTCGCCGGGACACGGACCGTCCACCGGCGCGCTCGGCGCGGCCGCGTGCGCACCGGTGTCGTCTCCGGACCGCTGCGTTCCGCACCCGGCGAGCAGCAGGGCCAGCACCGCTATCGGCAAGGCCCCGCGCCGGGGTCTCGTCACTCTGATCGTCGTCATGCGCTGATCCTGCCCCGTACCGCGGCGGGAGTCATCCGTACGTCGCGACCGCGCGATCACCGAACGCGGCCCACGGGCGCCAGGTACCACCGGGCCGGTCCTGTACGCGGGTACGCGGCCGGCCGTCGGTGGTGACGGCGAAGACGTGCATCCGCCCGGTGGTGTCGACCGCGGCCGTGGGCGTGGCGGCGAGCCGGACGCCGGGCTCGCCGAAGTCGTCAGCGGGGTCCCAGCCACCGCCGGGTGCGCGTTGCCGTCGGTGGCTGAGCAGGGCCCCACCGGGTGACAACGCGAAGGCTTCGAGCCTGCCTTCCGCGTCGGGGGCGAGCGCCGGGGCCGTGGCCGTCCAGCCGAACATCGGCTGCCAGTCGTCCCAGCCGCCGCTCGGCACGGTCTGGCGCCGGTGGTACGCCGCCTGGCCGGACGGGGCCGTGGCGACGACGGTAAGCCTGCCGCTGCCGTCGCGCGTCACGCGCGGCGCGGTGCCGGCCGCGGTGCCGAAGCGGCTCCACTGCGCCCAGGGGCCGTTGGGCGTCTCCTGCCACCGGTGGTAGATGCCGGAGCCACCGGGCGAGAGGGCGAAGACCTCCAGCCGCCCGTCGGCGTTGACGGCGACGACGGGCGGTGCGCCCGCGGGCCCGCCGAAGCCGCCGTCCCACGCGTCCCATGCCGGCGACCCGGGCGAGCTCTGCCGTCGCCGGGCGATGGCGGTGCCGGCCGGGCCGAGCGCGAAGACCTCCAGTGCGCCGTCGGCGGCGCGGGCGACGGCCGGGGCGGCGCCCGCCGCACCGCCGAACTCCTCCCAGCCGTACCAACTGCCGTCCGGGCGCTGCACCCTGTGGTACAGGCCGGCACCGCCCGGGGCGAGGGAGAACACCTCCAGCCTGCCGTCGGTGTTGCGGCCGAGTGCGGGAACCGCCCCGGCCGGCGCGCCGAACGGCTGCCATGACGACCAGGTGTCGGACCGCGGGTCGAGTTGGACACGTTGCCACACCGAACGGTCGTCGGCGTCGAGGGCGAACACGGTCAGCCGGTCGTCGACGCCCAGGCCGACGGCCGGGTTGTCCGCGCTCTGCCAGGGAGGCGGCGTGTCCCGCCACTGCAAGGGGGCCATGTACAGCCCCTGGTGGAACCAGCCCGCGGCGCTCGCGTGCCACTGCTCTCCGTCGGCGACCACCTCGACGGCGTGTCCGGGCACATGGCCCGCGTAGCCGTCGAGGCCGAAGGAGTACGGATTCCGGGACGCGAAGACGTCGGTGCCGTCGTATCCGTCGCGGGGGCCGATGAACAGGTAGTACCAGCCGTCCCGTTCGACGACGAAGGGTGACTCGGTGACCGACACCGTCGCGGTGGTGGTCGCGTCGGTGAACACCGTTCCCGGCTCGCTCCAGTGGACCAGGTCGTCGGAGCGCCGGAAGGCCACCACATGCCGTCCGTCCTGGGCGGAGAACTCGGTGTAGTACATCACCCACTGACCCTCGATCCGCACGACCATCGGGTCGCGTGCCGCGCGCCCCCGGAAGAGCGGGCCGGTCGGAAGGCGTGTCCAGGTGAACAGGTCGGTGGAGGTGGCGAGGTTGATCGCGGCACCGCCCCGGCCACCGGCGGCGTAGAACATCCAGTAGGTGCCGCCCGCCTCGACGACATGGGGCGCCCACAGGTGCTCCTCCCCGAAGTAGGCCGGGTCCACGGTCAGCGCGTCGGCGTGCGTGGTCCACGGCCCGTACGGGTCCGGGGCGGACGCGTGGGCGAAGGAGACCTCGGCCGCGCTGTCGGGGGCCTGGCCGGGCGGCGCGGCGGCGCCGACGATGCCGAACAGGTGCCACCGGCCGGACGTCCTGACCAGCGTGTGGTCGTTGAGGTAGCGCTGCCCGCCGGGGGTGGACGGGTCGTAGACGTGCGCGAAGGGCCCCGCTCCGACCCACCCGTGAGGCGGGGGCGGTACGGCGGTGGCGCCGCCGGCACCCAGCAGCGCGAGCGCGCCTGCCCCGGCGGAACCCTGGAGCAGGCGGCGTCTGGTGATCGGATGCATGGGTCCTCCGGGAGGGAAGGAGGGGCCGTGGCCGGCCAGGCCCTGGGTGTCCTGGCCGGCCACGGGATGTCGGGTCAAGAGACCGGCGGACCGGCGGTGCTGTTGACCCAGGCCCACTCGGACCAGGTGCTGAAGCCGGTCTGCCACCTGTGGTAGACCCCGGCCCGGCTGGTCCCGAAGACCTCGATGCGACCGTCGGCATTGGTCGTGGCGGTGACTCCGGTGCCACCGGTGCCGAACGTGTCCCAGTCGCCGTAGGGAGCGTTCACGCCCTTCTGCCACATGTGCATGGCGACATCACCGTTGATGGCGAACACCTCCACCCGCCCATCGGCG
>NZ_JBFBBD010000025.1:0-15948 GCF_040689515.1 Streptomyces sp. NPDC051173 | reverse complement strand
GTCTGATACCTGTGGAACACCCCGACCGGACCGGAGGCGAACACCTCAAGGCGGCCGTCGGCATTGTGATCGACAGTCACATCATGACCACCGCCACCGAAGTCCTCCCACTGCGACCAACCACCGTTGACAGCGGTCTGGTACAGATGCTGGAAGACCTTGTCATTGAGCGCGAACACCTCAAGACGACCGTCAGGAGCCTTCTCCATCTTCACCCGACTGCCGACCGGGCCACCGCCTGACGGCTCCCAACCCGACCAACCAGCGTTGGGAGCCGTCTGATACCGATGGAACACCCCCGCCGACCCCGAAGCGAACACCTCGATGCGGCCATCGGCGTTGACCCCGGCAGCGACACTGCTCCCGGCGGTCCCGAACGCCTCCCAGTCCGACCACGCACCGGATGGCGAACGCTGATAGCGGTGCTGGACGACGTCCCCGTTGATCGCGAACGCCTCCAGACGGCCGTCGGCGTTCGGCGCGATCGCGAGCTGCGCATTACCCGGACCACCCACCTTCTCCCACTCCGACCAACTGCCGTTCACCTGCGACTGCCAGGCATGGAACACACCGTCGGAACCCGCCGCGAACACCTCGAGACGACCGTCCGCCGACCGCGCCGACACCACCCGCCCCGACTCCTCCGGATACACCAACGGCGGGGGTCCGGGTCGTTGGCCAGGCGTGCACGGTATGGTCACGCCGCGTTCCGCGAGGTAGGGAATGGGGTCGATGCCGTGGTTCATGCTGGTGTCGCGCCGCACCCGCAGGTGGAGGTGGGGACCGCTGGCCTGGCCCTCGGCGCCCATGAGCGCGATGCGCTGACCGGCCGTCACCCGGTCCCCCACGGCGACGTCCCGCTGGTACATGTGCCCGTACTCGGTCACCGTTCCGTCGGGGTGCAGGATGCGGATCCACTGGCCGTAGCCGTCGGCGGGACCTGAGTTGATGACCTCGCCGTCACCCACGGCATAGATCGGTGTGCCGTAGTCGTTGGCGATGTCGATGCCGTCGTGATCACGAGCTCCGCCGTAGGGATCGGAGATGAAGCCGGCCGTCGGGCACGAGGCGGCGAACCCGGCGACCTGGGCGGCGGAGGCCGGGGGCGTGGCCACGAGCGACGGCAGGACGATTGCCGTCGCCGAGAGAACGAAGTGCAGTGCGCGTCTGGAAAGACCGTGAAACACGTGGGCGTTCCTCCCCTCTTGGGGGCATATCGGAGTGTACGGGTGGCTGCACGTGCGGTTCGTAGGGCGACGGCCGCACGCGCACCGGCGGGGTGAGGCTAACCACGACCGCCCCGGCAGCGGCATCCGGAACGCTACGGAATGACAACACCCGCCGGGCTCGGGTAATCGCGTGGGCCATCAGTAGAGTCGGCACGGGATCAGCGTCGGTACCGCCCGGTTCAGCTTCCCGCTCAGCCCTCGCCGACCCGGGAAGACGCAGGAACGCCCCACACTCCACCGATCACCCGAGGAGTCCCGTATGAAGATGTTCATCAACACCCCCGAGACAGTCGTCGCCGACGCCCTGCGGGGCATGGCCCTCGCGCATCCCGAGTTGAAGGTCGACGTCGAGGGGCGCGTCGTCGTGCGCGGGGACTCGCCCGTCGCGGGGAAGGTGGGGCTCGTGTCCGGGGGCGGGTCCGGGCATGAGCCGTTGCACGGGGGGTTCGTGGGGTACGGGATGCTGGACGCCGCCTGTCCCGGCGAGGTCTTCACCTCTCCCGTGCCCGACCAGATGGTGCGCGCCGCTGCCGCCGTGGACGGTGGCCGGGGCGTGCTGTTCGTCGTGAAGAACTACACGGGCGACGTCCTCAACTTCAACATGGCCGCCGAGCTGGCGGAGGACGAGGGCATCCAGGTCGCCAGCGTGCTCGTCAACGACGACGTGGCGGTCACCGACAGCCTCTTCACGGCCGGTCGCCGGGGCACGGGGGCCACCCTCTTCGTGGAGAAGATCGCGGGCGCGGCGGCCGAGGAGGGGGCGCCCCTGGAGCGGGTGGAGGCCCTCGCCCGGAAGGTGAACGAGTCCTCGCGCAGTTTCGGCGTGGCCCTCGGGGCCTGTACGACACCCGCCAAGGGCAGCCCCACCTTCGACCTTCCGGCCGGGGAGCTGGAGCTGGGGGTCGGCATCCACGGCGAACCCGGCCGGGAGCGGCGGGCGATGATGTCGTCCGGTGAGATCGCGGACTTCGCCGTGGACGCGGTGCTGACGGACCTGCGGCCCACCGGGCCGGTGCTGCTGCTGGTCAACGGCGCGGGGGCGACACCGTTGCTGGAGCTGTACGGCTTCACCGCCGAGGTCCACCGGGTGCTCGCCGCGCGGGGCGTGACCGTCGCCCGGACGCTCGTCGGCGACTACGTCACGTCCCTCGACATGGCGGGTGCCTCGGTGACGCTGTGCCAGGCGGACGAGGAGACGCTCCGGCTGTGGGACGCGCCGGTGCAGACCCCGGGCCTCCGCTGGGGCCGCTGAGCCGGGCCCGCGCCCTCACTCCTGGAGGACGGCGCTCCCCAGGAGCGTCGTGGTCAGCGCGAAGTGGTCGGCGTGGACGAGCCGGTGGCCGACCGGCAGCGCCGTGCCGCCGACGGTGGCCGTGGTGCGGTCGGGGTCGGGGTCGGGGTCGGGGTCGGGGTCGGGGTCGGGGTCGGGGTCGGGGTCGGGGTCGGGGTCGGGGTCGGGGTCGGACAGCGGATCCTGCGGGCCGCCCACGACGGCCTGCTCGGCCGCGGCCTGAAGGGCTCAACGGGCAAGTCCTTGGATTCGGTGGGAAGTTCCACGTCGAGCGCCCGCTCCACCAGTGAATGCCCGATCCGGACGTACGCCGGACCGGACCCGGGGTGACCACTTTCCCCTGCCCCGGACGGCCCAGAGCCAATTGGGCCGAATGGGTAGGGCCTCCGGTTCCGCATCGCGTCCACTGCCGCACCTTGCAACGCCCTGCGGGACCGGCCGCGGCCCTGCCAGACTGGACGCGCTGCGACAGAGCCACGGTGAGCAGGAGTTGGTGGTCAGTGAGCGAAAGGCCGAAGCGCCCCTACACGAAGGACGAAGTGCTCCACGGCGTGGCACTGATCCAGGCGCATCTCGCGGAGGACATGGACGCCATCGCCGCACTCCAGGGCCTGGAGGAGGACGAGCGGTCGGCGCGGGAGACGGCGCGGGCCATGTTCGCGCTGGCCCACATCATTGTCTACGGAGCCGTCATCCCGCAGATGTGGGTCGTCAAGAAGGACTTCAGTTACGGCAACACCGGCAATGTGCCGGAGCTTTCCCTCGCGCTGCTCTTCGTCGAGCGGATCGAGCAGCGGGTGGACCTCGCCCATGTGCACCCGGTGGTGGGCGCGTTGTCGGCCGGCGATGTCATGGGACTGATCGTGGAGTGCCTCGGCACGAAGATGGAGGACGTCCCGGTCTTCCTCGACGCGGTACGGGAACAGACGCTGCGGTCCATGGCGTGACGGGCGCTCCGGTTGGCGCTCCGGGGGTCAGCCGAACCGGCAGATGCCGCCGGTGCCCTGCGCGGGTGCGCCGGGGGTTTCCGGCTCCAGGACGCGTACGTCGGCGCCGGTGAGCAGCGCGGAGCGGACGACGACGTCGGCCAGCCGGCCGCTCGCGAGCGGGCCGCCGCCGTTGGGCACGAAGTCCTCGCGGCGTTCGTAGACGTCGGTGGGCGCGGGCCCGAACCAGGCGGTGCGGGAGTCCCGCGGGTCGTCGGTGACGGCCAGGGTGCCCACCCTGCCGGCGGCCAGCGCCTCCAGGGTCGCGTGCACGCCTTCCACGGCGTGGCCGCCCGGCGCGCGTTCCTCGTCGAGGCGGCGCAGGAGTTCGGCGGTCTCCTCGCGGGCGGCCGCGGCCGCCTCCGCCGCCACCTGTGCGGCGCGCCCGCTGCCGGAGCCGTCCTCGCTGCGGCCGCCGCTGACCTGGCCCACGGACACGACGCGCCGGACCCGGGCCGGGAGGTGCTTGGTCAGGTACTGCCGGGCCCGTACGTCGCCGGCGAGCAGGAGCAGGCGGGCGGAGACCTCGTCGAGTGCCTGGGCCACGGCGTCGGCGACCGCGGTGGCGTTGTGCTCCCAGGAGTCCTCGGCACGGTGCTGGAAGCGCATCTGGGGCAGGCCGGAGCTCCGCCCGATCTCGTCGTCGGGGCCGGTGACCGTGCGCCGTACGGGCTCGGTGGAGCCCTCCGCGTAGAGCAGCAGGTCGGCTCCGGCGCGGTCCACGACGACGACCACGTGGGCCGGGTGGTCCTGGCGCCACTCCATCAGGGGCAGCAGGTGCGGGAGCGTCCCGGACACGGCGAGGTCCCCGTACCCGTCGCCGGGCAGTTCGACGACGTGCCGGACCCTGCCCTCCGCCGCGAACGCGGCCAGCGCCCCGGTGCCCGGCAGCCGGTCCATGACCTGGGCGGTGAGCGCGTCCAGGGTGGCCGGGGCGGCTCCCTCCCCGGCCAGCCGCGCGGTCAGGCCGCGCCACCGGGACTGGGCCGCCTGCGCCAGCTGGGGTCGCGGTTCGCGGTCGAAGTACACCGACAGGAAGGGGCCCGGCGCCTGGAGCAGGTCGCGCAGTGTGCCGGTGTCGGTGGCTGTGGCAGTGGTCATGGGGTTCTCCTTCGCCGGAACAGCGCCGCCCACCCGGGGGCCGGAACCCCCCGGGGCCCATGGATCAGGGCCCGTGGATCCGGCTCCCCCTTCCAGGTGACCAGATGCGGCGGCATCGTGCCATCGGTGGAGCGTCGGCCCTCCGGGACGGCCGGCAGTCAGGGCCTTCCCGGACTTCCGCGGCGGCCCGGCACTGGGGGCAGGCACCGAGGTCAGGCGTCGGGCTCCGCCCCGTGCCACACCGTCGTGACGTTGCAGAACTCGCGGATCCCGTGCCCCGACAGCTCGCGGCCGTAGCCGGAGCGCTTCACGCCGCCGAAGGGCAGCGCCGGGTGCGAAGCGGTCATGCCGTTGAAGAAGACACCACCGGCCTCGATGTCCCGCGCGAAGCGCTCCTGCTCCTCGCGGTCACGCGTCCAGACATTGGAGCTCAGCCCGAAGGGGGTGTCGTTGGCGAGCTGCACGGCCTCGTCGAGCCCGCCCACCCGGTAGAGCGTCGCCACCGGCCCGAACGTCTCCTCGCGGTGGATCCGCATCCCGGGGGTGATCCCGGCGAGCACCGTCGGCTCGTAGAACCAGCCCTCGGGCAGGCCCTCCGGCCGGCCGCCGCCGCACAGGACGGTGGCACCGCGGCGCACCGCGTCGTCGACGAGCTCCTCCAGGTCGGCGCGCCCCTGCTCGCTGGCGAGGGGGCCGACGTCGGTGGTGTCGGCCATCGGGTCGCCGACGGTCAGCGCGGCCATGCGGGCCGCGAAGCGCTCGGCGAAGTCGTCGTAGACGTGGGTGTGGACGATGAAGCGCTTGGCGGCGATGCAGGACTGGCCGTTGTTCTGCACGCGGGCGGTCACCGCGGTGCTCACGGCCCGGTCGAGGTCGGCCGACGGCAGCACGACGTAGGGGTCGCTGCCGCCGAGTTCGAGGACGGTCTTCTTGATCTCGTCACCGGCGATCGCGGCCACGGACCGGCCCGCGGGTTCACTGCCGGTGAGCGTCGCGGCGGCGACCCTGGGGTCGCGGAGGATGCCCTCGACGGCCCGGGAGCCCACGAGCAGCGTCTGGAAGCACCCTTCGGGGTATCCGGCCCGGCGGAAGAGGTCCTCCAGATAGAGCGCGGTCTGCGGCACGTTGGAGGCGTGCTTGAGGAGGCCCACGTTGCCCGCCATCAGGGCGGGCGCCGCGAAGCGCGTGACCTGCCACAGCGGGAAGTTCCACGGCATGACCGCGAGGACCACGCCCAGCGGGCGGTAGCGGACCCGGGCGTGCGCGGCGCCGGAGTCCTCGGCCTCGGTCTCGGAGGGGAATTCGTCGGCCAGCAGGATCTCGGCGTGCCCGGCGTACCAGCGCATCGCCTTGACGCACTTGGCCGCCTCGGCCCGGGCGGCGGCCAGGGGCTTGCCCATCTCGGTGGTCATGGTGCGGGCGATGGATTCCTGGTCCTCCTCCAGGAGGTCCGCGGCGCGGCTCATCAGCCGGGCGCGCTCGGGGAGGTCGGTGGTGCGGTAGCGCCGGAAGGCCGAGGCCGCGGCGGCCAGGCACCGCTCGATCCCGTCCGCTCCGAGCTCGTCGAACGTCCTGAGCGTCTCACCGTTCGCGGGGTTCACCGTCGCAATGGGCACGGATGTCTGCCTCCTCCTGCTCCTCGGGCTCCTCGTGCTCGATGCCTCGACCTTGCAGGGGCCCGTACGGGCGCGCAAGACGTGGTGCGGCGGGCGTGAGCGGCCCGGGGCCGTACGGCGGGGCCGGGGCGGGCTCAGCGGGGAGGCTGCTCGCGCGCCTCGTCGGGGGCCTGGGTCTGGCCGGGCAGCCGCGCCGGGCCCTCGATCGCCGGCCGCGGGACCGCGACGGGCCGGCGGGGCAGCATCCGTGCGTGGTAGAGCCAGCTGACGGCCACGGCCGAGGTCACCCCGAAGCCCAGACAGCACAGCCACGGCAGCCACCGTCTGCCGGTGCACTCGGCGAGGTCCATCGCCCACCCGACGACGGCGTTGCCGCCGACCGCGGCCGTGCCCGACAGCATGTAGAAGAGCCCGAAGTACGTGCCGGTCAGCCGCTCACGGCCGAAGCGCGGGATGACCTCCATGGCCGACGGATAGGCGATCATGCCGCCGGCGTAGAGCAGCAGCGCGCCGGTGAGCATGACGGTCAGTCGCGCGGCGCCCTGCCCTGGGCCGTCCGGCCTGGTCGTGGCACAGATCAGCAGGGGCGGCACGAAGCCGGCTCCTATCAGTCCGATCCCGGCCCCCAGCCACCGCGCGCCGCCACCGCGCCGGGCCAGGCCTCTGGTGATGGGGAGTTGGAAGAGCAGGTGGACGACGGCTCCTGAGGCCAGCAGCACTCCGGCCGCGCCGTCCCAGCCGGAGACCGTGCGCGCGCCCTCGGGCAGCAGGACGAAGAGCTGGTTCTCCATGACGACCATGCCGGTGGCCGCGAGGGAGAAGCACAGGAACCGGCGGTTGCCGAGGACTTCGCGCCAGTCGGCGAGTACGGTCTCCGACGCGGGGACGGTCCTGCACGCCGGCAGGGTGAGCGCCTGGGCGATCGTCAGCAGGGTGAAGAAGCCCGACACGGCCAGCGCGCAGACCCTGATGTCCACGAGGAACAGCAGGCTGCCGAGCAGCAGGCCGATCAGCCAGCCGCTGGTGGCGAAGACGTTGAGCAGCGCGAACGCCTCGGCCTGCCGCTCCCCCATCTCCTGGGCGACGTAGGCCCGTACGGCGGGGTAGAACAGGGCCCCCGCCAGACTGCTGAGCACGGAGGCGGCCAGCAGCAACGGCAGGGAGTTCCCGAAGGCGAAGAGCACGAACCCCGCCGTCCGCAGCACGCACCCGGCGACGATCACCGTGCGCGCGCCGAGCCGGTCGGCCGCGGTTCCCCCGACGACGAACAGGCCCTGCTGGCTGAGGTTCCGCGTGGCGAGCACCAGTCCGACCAGCGCCGCCGACATCCCCAGGTCCTCTTCCAAATACTTCGCGAGAAAGGGGATCAGGACGCAGTATCCAATGTCGATGCCGAACTGGTTGATGAATAGCAACCGCAATGCCAGAGGGAAATCCCGGACCGCCCGAAAGACTCTCATGCGCGCCCCTGTGGGCCCGACCGGCAGCCGACCGCGGTCGGGAAACAACCATGACTTCGGCCCGCTCTCGGGCCCGGATGCCCCGGTGTACGGCTCGTCGGCTCGCTGTTCCGGTCAGTGGAAGGTCACGTTCGATGACCTCGAAGAGGGGTCGATCATATGCTTTTGCGGCCCATCCCCGATGCCCCCGACCGTATTCCTGACGGACACTTCGCCAGACACTTTAGCAAAGCGAGTCCCCTGCCGACAGGGCTCGTTGGAGGGGTGTTCCGCTTTGCCCGACGGTATGGGAGGTGAACGGGCACGGCCCCGTACGCCCCTCGGCGCTCCGCTCCGCGCCCCGGTGGCGGGAGCGATTTCCCCGGGCCGACCCGCATCCTTCGCCGCGCCCGCTCGTCAAACAGTCCCGGGGGCCCGGACGGACCGGCCCCGCCCTCGACTCGCGGAGGCGTTCACGTGCTCACCCACACCGCTGCCGGTCTGGCCGTCAATCCCCTGGACGCCTCCTCACTACTGGCGGCCTTCGGGGCGCTCGGGATCGCCGTGGTGCTGTTCGCGGAGACGGGGTTGCTGATCGGCTTCTTCCTGCCCGGGGACTCGCTGCTGTTCACCGCCGGGCTGCTGGCCAGGGCGAGCGCGCACGCCGGGCCGCGCCTGGACCTCACACAGGTGCTGCTGGCGGCCGCCGTCGGGGCGCTGGCCGGGGCGCAGTGCGGATACGCCGTCGGGCGCCGGGGCGGCCGCGCCCTCCTCGGCCGCTCGCAGAACCGCAGGCTGCTCGAAGGCGCCGCGCGTGCGGAGGAGTTGCTCGACCGGTACGGCCACGCGCGCGCCATCGTGCTGGCCCGCTTCGTACCGGTGGTCCGCACGGTCCTCAATCCGCTGGCGGGAGCCCTCGGGGTGGCGCCGCGCACCTTCACGGTCTGGCAGGCGGCCGGTGGCCTCGTATGGACGGTCGGCCTGGTCCTGGCCGGTTACGGGCTCGGGTCGGCGGTGCCGAACGTCGACCACTACCTCCTGCCCCTCGTCGGGCTCGTCGTGGCACTGTCCCTGCTGCCACTGGCGCTGGAGTTGCTGCGCAGCCGTCGCGCCGACCGGGACGACGT
Source organism: Streptomyces sp. NPDC051173 (assembly GCF_040689515.1). Classification (NCBI taxonomy): domain Bacteria; kingdom Bacillati; phylum Actinomycetota; class Actinomycetes; order Kitasatosporales; family Streptomycetaceae; genus Streptomyces; species Streptomyces sp. NPDC051173. The sequence continues at coordinate 7,159 of NZ_JBFBBD010000025.1, read as the reverse complement.
CGGTTCCCCGAGTTAACTCGTGTGACTCCTGGGACAGTTTGTCATTCCTGCGTCCTTGTCAGTGATCCGTTCAGTGTGGATAGTTGGGGTGGTTGCCGGGTTTCGAGCGGGGGGATGGCATGGAGCGTCGTCTGGGCGCGCACGAGATGGCGATCTACCGCAGCGGCGGACGTGTGCTCGTGCCCTGCGAGTTCGAGGGGGACGTCGATCGCGGGCTGCTCGCCGAAGCGCTCCGGCTCCTCACCGAGTTCCACCCCGTCCTCCTCGGCAGATTCGTCCCCGGCGAGGAGTCCTGCGTCGTCCAGGACGGCGACCCGAGCACGCAGCGGGTGAGCGTCGAGACGTTCACCGACCTCCAGCACGAGTTGCAGGTGGTCCAGGACTGGCTGGCCGGCCCGCTGTTGCGGGTGGCCGTGTCCGAGGGCGGCCCACGCACCACGGTGGCGCTTAGCATGCCGCGGGCCCTGGTGGACGGCTCGGCCTACATCGCTCTGTACAAGAGGCTGTGGTCCATCTACACCGACCTGTCGCTCGGCAGGAGCGTCCCGACGCACCTCATCGGGGGCGGGCTGGCCTCGCCCTCGCTCGACACCCGCACCCAGGAGGGCTGCGCCGAGGAGGAGTTGTCGGGCTACCTGGCCGCACGGGCCGCCGGGCGCGCGGCCGTCCCCTCGGTGCTGCCCGCCCGCGGCCGCGAGCCCGGGACCTTCGGCCTGCTGCGCCTCGAACTCGACGAGCGGCGCACGCGGCGGTTCGTCGACCACGCCCACGCCGCCGGCCTCAGCGTGCACAGCCTCGTCTGCGGGGTTCTGCTCACAGGGGCACGGGCCTTCCTCCCGCCGTCGTCGGGGCCGGTCACCCTGTCCTGCGTCTCGGCGGTCGACCTGCGCTCGCGCATCTCCCCGCCCATCGACCCGGAAAGCATCCAGTCCTCCGCCTCCTCCAGCACGGCCACGCTGGAGGTCTCCGAGTCGCCCGACCCGGTGGAGCTGGGGCGGCTGGTGGCGGAGAGGCTACGGGCCGATCTCGACGCGCGTATACCCGAACTCGATGTCGCCACGATCCCCCGCCTGACCGACGAAACGGTCCCGCGACTGCCCACGATGATCGTCACCAACCTCCACAAGATCCCGCGTCCGACGCTCCCCGAGGGCCTGACGGCGTCGGGGTGGCGGATCCTCCCGCTGATGGACACACCGGTCCCGTTGGCGACCGTCACCCGCTTCGGCGACCGTCTCGCGATCGACCTTCCATATCCCCGCCGCTGGTACGGCGACGAAACGATGCGCGGGTTCATGTCGGCCGCTTCCGAGGTCTTCGACGAAATCCTGGCCCAGGAGGCCACTCGGGGTTAGCACACCCCTTGGGCGCACACGGTGAATTCAGCATGCACACCGGCCCTGGGTCGGGCGCCTCGTGAATTCTCTCGAATCCGGCTGTTTCCACCGTCTTCGGCGGTAGTCCCGCACCGCGACGCGGAGCGTTTCTCGCTGACGGTCGCCGTCGGCGGACGTTTGCGAACACTTTCCTTCGCCGGGTGGAGCTTGGCGCGATCTCGGTCATGGTGGCGCCTCAGTGTGCCCTGTCGAGCACATCGCGTCCCCGGGTGACGCGCGGAAATTCAACAGCCGCCATCACGGCTGCCGGTGCCGGATGAACGACGCGCTCTCCCGCCGCCATCGGGAAAATCCTCCCAGGACACGTTCGGCGCCAGTGGTGTCGCGTTCGAGCCAGTCTTTCATTTCCTCTTCCGTTTCACCGGTGTTGCACGTCTGTGGAGCCTCCGCGTCGGCGGAGAAGGGAGTGCCCGGACCACGCCGCCGTACGTTCGCGTATAGCCGTCCGCTGTAGACAACCGGGCTTCTCAGGGCGTCGCCTGGCCGAACACCGGCCTCACCGCCCGGTGACACGACGAGACCGCTGCCGTGGCCCGCGGCGCGGGGGAACATACCGGCGGCCCGCCGGGCACGGCTGGCCCCATGGGCCTCCGCTTCGCGACGGCGGGCATACGGACACCGACGGCCGGGAGGGCCCCTACGGCACGGCGGGGCCCACGCCCGCTCCAGGGACCGTCCTCTGACGTGCCATGACAGCACGCCCTCACCGTGAGGTCCCGACGGATCCCGCAACCACACGCGAGCCACAACGGACCCACTAATTCCAGCCATCATCGTCAGCATCCTCCGTCCCGCCGTAATCCCTCAGCGAACGAAGCGCGATCCTCGGCCAGCGACTCTCACCATGGCGCGAATATGCAGGTCACCGCCACCACAAACGGGCGCATCGGTCTGGTTTCGGCGTGCCCGGCCGACCGGCCCCGCGACCGGGGCGCCAACCGTCGAGGGACAAGGGGCCGACGGTATTCCGTGCCACCCGCGAAAGGCCCGTACCCATACACGTAAACCCCAGGTCAAGCGGCATTCAGCGGAGCCGCGCAGGCCATGCGGTGGCGACCGCGGTGACACGTCTCCGAACCGGATCTTCTGTGCTTTCGTGGCTCTTGCGCCACTAAGTCTCCGACGCGATCGGCATTCGAACAATGGGAATGTCTTATTCCGTCCGGGTGTTGCCCTTCCCTCATTGCCCTGGGAAGTTCCGCCTTGCATCATCAATGCGTAGGGCAATGATCCACAGGAACCTCTTCGGGTTCGACACTTCCGCCCAGCGGAGAACCGGCCCGAGGGGAGATTGTCGTCGCGTCCGGCAATGTCGTAAACATTTGTCGCATCCAGTTGGCGTTCGCCTCAGTGCGACACGCACCGAACGGACAGGACGGGTCGAGCCCGCCGCCCGAGCGCTGAACAAGCGTGAAGGGAAAGTCTTTTGCCCGCCTCTGCCTTTCCGATACCTCAGACGCGTGGTTCGCGGACGTCTTGCCGGTCGTCCACGGGACTCTCGGGGACATCGCACAGCCAGAGGCAACACTTAGGGGGAACGCTCAGTGAGGTACGAGATGCTGGGGCCGCTCCGGGTCACGGACGGCAGTACGAGCATGACCATCAACGCGCACAAGGTGGAGGTCGTCCTCTCCGTCCTGCTCGTCCGCGCCGACCAAGTGGTCTCTCCGGAGCAGCTGATGACGGAGATCTGGGGAGAGGACCTGCCCCGGCGCGCCACGGCCGGACTCCATGTGTACATCTCCCAGCTGCGTAAATTCCTCAAGAGGCCGGGCGTGGCCGGCAACCCCGTCGAAACCCGTGCGCCGGGGTATGTGCTGCACAAGGGCGACGACGAGATCGACGCCCAGGTATTCCCGCAACTCGTCGACAAGGGCAGGGCGTTCCTCAGGGAGGGGCGGCACGACGAGGCCGCCTGCTACTTCGGGCAGGCCCTCGCCCTGTGGCGCGGTCCGGCTCTCGGCTACGGCGGCAACGGACCGGCCGCGGGAGGCCCCATCATCGACGGTTTCGCGACCTGGCTGACGGAGACCCGTCTGGAGTGCCAGGAGATGCTGGCCGAATGCCTGCTCCAGCTCGGCCGCCACCGGGAGGCCGTCGGCATGCTCTACGCGCTCACCGCCGAGAACCCGATGCGCGAGGTCTTCCACCGCCAGCTCATGCTGGCGCTCTACCGCTCGGAGCGGCAGGCGGACGCCCTGAAGGTGTACCAGTCGGTGCGCAGGACCCTGAACGACGAACTGGGCCTGGAACCCGGGCGCCCGCTGCAGAATCTGCAACGGGCGATACTCGCCGGGGACGGAGACCTGCTGGCACCGCCCCTGGCCCTGACGGGCCGCTGACGCCGGATCAGAAGGCACACTCCAAACCCTTGATGCCCTCGACGAAGCTGGACTTCAGGCGCCGGGGCCGGCCCACGGCACGGATCCCCGGCAGCGCGGCGAGCAGTTCCCGGTACAGGACGGTGATCTCCAGCCGGGCGAGGTGGGCCCCCAGACAGACGTGCGGGCCCACCGCGCCGAACGTGACGTGCGCGTTCGACCCGCGGGTGATGTCGAAGCGGTACGGGTCGGGGAAGACGCTCTCGTCCCGGTTCCCCGACCAGTAGAAGAGGAAGACCCGGTCGCCCCTGCGGAACCTGTGACCGTTCAGCTCGCAGTCGCGGGCGGCGACCCGGCGCATCCAGTTGATGGGGGTGGAGACGCGGAGGATCTCCTCGACGGCGTTCTTCGCGTGCGCGTCGAAGTCCGACAGCAGCAGTCGCTTCTGCTCGGGGTGCTCGGTCAGCAGGACCAGGGCGTGGGAGATGGCGTTGCGGGTGGTCTCCATGCCGGCGATGACGAGCAGGATGAAGAAGGAGACGAGTTCCTGGCGGGTCAGCTGCTCGCCGTCCGACTGCACCTGCACCAGCTTGGTGATCAGGTCGTTGCCGGGGTTGGCGAGGCGTTCCTCGCGGAGCCGCGCGATGTAGTCCCCGAGTTCGCGTGACGCCTCGACCACCACCCGCTCGGCGTCCGCCGGGTCGGGGACGTAGTCGGGGTCGAGCGGGCCCACGATCGTGTTGGACCTCTCGAAGAGGAACTCGTGGTCCTCCTCGGGGATCCCCATCATGTCGGCGAGCACGGCGATCGGCATCTCCGCGGCGACGGGCCGGATGAAGTCGCCCGGGCCGCGGGCGATGAGCTCGCGGATGATGCGCCGGGCGGTACGGGCCGCCACCGCCTCGAACTCCGGGACCGTGTTGCGGCCGAAGGAGCGCGAGACGATGCGCCGGAGGCGGGAGTGCTCCGGGTTGTCCATGTTGATCATCGAGCCGTAGTACTCGTCCAGCTCGGGCGGCAGGCCGACGATGGTGGTCGCGCCGTTGGAGGAGAAGTCCTGCGGGCGGCGGCTCACTTCCGCGATGTCGGCGTACTTCACCAGCGCGTGGTAGCCGGACACCCAGGGCACTCCGGGCATGCTCTGCCGGATGAACGCCGGGTGCGGCAGCCCACGCAGCTCCTCGAAGAGGGCCGTACGCTCGTCGTGCGGCCGCGCCCAGAAGGACGGGTCGACGAGGTCGGGCAGGGTGGCTGTGCCGGGTTTGGTTTCCGTGAGGGACACGGTGCCTCGATTCGCGTTGCCGGACCAACGATCAGGTCGGCCGGCTCCACCGAGCAACGCGACGACACCGCTGATCAGATCATGACAATGGGTGGGCGCACCCTGACAGCCCCCTCTTAAGTGCTGCTAAGACCTCGGGGCGCGCAGCGGAGTATTAGGAGGGCTTTAGCGCCGTCGACAATTCTGCAACCCGGTGGGGCCCCGCCTGCCCGATGCTCGCGCCGTACGGCTGTCCGGTCATGCGGGTCAGGGGTCCGCCTGTTCTCGCGGAGAGGAGCGGTTGTCACCGGGATGGCGCACAACGAAGAGAAGCTTCTTGAATACCTCAAGCGTGTCACTGCGGACCTGCGTCAGACCGAGCGACGGCTGCAGGAGGTCGAGTCGGCGGGCCACGAACCGATCGCGGTCATCGGCATGGCGTGCCGGCTGCCGGGCGGAGTGCGGTCCCCCGAAGAGTTCTGGGACCTGATCTCGGCGGGCGGCGACGCCGTCGCGCCACTGCCGGGCAACCGCGGCTGGGACCTCGGCGCCCTCTACGACCCCGACCCGGAGAGCACCGGCACCAGCTACGTCCGCGAGGGCGGATTCGTCCACGACGCCGGTGACTTCGACTCCACCTTCTTCGGCATCGGACCGAGCGAGGCCCTGGCCATGGCACCGCAGCAGCGGCTCGCCCTGGAGACCGCGTGGGAGGCCGTCGAGCGGGCGGGCATCGACCCGCTCTCCCTGCGCGGCAGCGCCACCGGCACCTTCATCGGCTGCGACGGCCTCGACTACGCCCTGGGGGCCTCCGAGGTGCCGGAGGGCATCGCCGGATACTTCACCATCGGCAACTCCGCCAGCGTCACCTCCGGCCGCGTCGCCTACGCCCTGGGCCTCGAAGGCGCGGCGGTGACGATGGACACCGCATGCTCCTCCTCCCTGGTCTCCCTCCACCTCGCGGCCCAGGCACTGCGTACGCGGGAGTGCTCGCTGGCCCTGGCCGGCGGCACCTATGTGATGTCGTCGCCCGCGCCGCTCATCGGCTTCAGCGAGCTGCGCGGCCTCGCCCCCGACGGGCGGTGCAAGCCCTTCGCGGCGAGCAGCGACGGCATGGGCATGGCCGAGGGCACCGGCGTGGTGCTGCTGGAGCGCCTCTCCGACGCGCGGCGCAACGGCCACGAGGTCCTCGCGGTGATCCGGGGTTCGGCCGTCAACCAGGACGGCGCGAGCAACGGTCTCACGGCACCCAACGGGCCCGCTCAGGAGCGAGTGATCCGCGCGGCCCTCGCCAACGCGCGCCTGTCCGCCGACGATGTGGACGTCGTGGAGGCGCACGGCACCGGCACCACGCTCGGCGACCCCATCGAGGCCGGCGCGCTCGCCTCGGCCTACGGGCAGGGGCGGCCCGAGGAGCGGCCTCTGTGGCTCGGGTCGGTGAAGTCCAACATCGGTCATACGCAGATCGCCGCGGGCGTGGCCGGAGTCATCAAGATGGTCCTCGCGCTGCGACACGAGCTATTGCCCGCCACCTTGCACATCGACGCTCCGTCGCCCCACGTGGAGTGGGACGACAGCGGGCTGCGCCTGCTCACGGAACCGGTGAAGTGGTCACGCGGCGAGCGGGTGCGCAGGGCCGGGGTGTCCTCCTTCGGGTTCTCGGGGACGAACGCGCATCTGATCCTGGAGGAGGCGCCGGCACCGGAGGACGAGCAACCCGGGGAGACCGAGCCTCCGACGAACTCGGTGGTGCCGTGGGTCCTCTCCGGCCGGACCGGTGAAGCGCTGCGCCAACAAGCCCACAAACTCGACACGTTCACGGACGCTTCCACGGTCGAGGTGGGCTGGTCACTGGCCACGACACGGTCGGTCTTCGAACACCGCGCCGTGATCGTGGGACACGACCACGACCAGGCTCTCGCCGGACTCCACGCACTGGCCTCCGGCGAGATCTCCCCCGACCTGGTGACCGGAACAGCCCAGGACACAGGCCCAGGACCGGTACTGGTATTCCCCGGACAAGGCTCACAGTGGATCGGCATGGGAGCCCAACTCCTCGACGAATCGCCCGTATTCGCCACCCGCATCGCCGAATGCGAACAAGCCCTCGCCCCACACGTCGACTGGTCCCTCACCGACGTCCTGCGCGGCGACGGCAGCGAACTCACACGCGTGGAAGT